>NZ_JBSFGJ010000009.1:48422-66988 GCF_053596515.1 Nonomuraea sp. NPDC001684 | reverse complement strand
GCGTCGCCAGCACGTCATGCCCGAGCCGTAGCCGAGCTCCTGTGGCAGGTGCTCCCAGGCGATCCCGGTGTGCAGCACGAACAAGATGCCCTGCAAGGCCAGCCGGTCATCCAGTCGCTTACGCCCTGGATGCCGGAACCGCCGCTGACGCTGTGGTAACAGCGGCTCGATCACAGCCCAGAGATCATCGCTGACCTCCCATGGCTTCGGCTTGGCCACCTGCGCCCCTCTCACTCGGCTACAGCGAGAGATCAAAGCACAACAGAGATCATTCTGTTAGGTGCTCTTAGCCCAGCCGCTCGGCCTCCCCGGCCGCCGCCGATCAGGAGTTGCAGGCACAAGCGAGCCGCGTCAATCTCCGGCGGGCCCTCCCGCCAACCCCGGCTACCAGAAAGGGACCCGACCATGTCCGAAGCACTTGACTCACGGTCTAAAAGTCGCGAGATGCCTGCCTCCCACGTGCGCTTGCCTGCGCAGCGCCGAGTGGCGGGAGCGTTGCTCATCGCCGGGCCGGCGATCTTCCTGGTCGGGGAGTTCGTCGCCGCCGCAGCGTGGACCGACCCCGCCTACAGCTACACGCACCATTTCATCAGCAACCTCGGAGTCCACGGGCCCTCGACTCTGTTCGGGCAGTACATGTACTCGCCCCTGGCCTGGGTAATGAACGCCGGATTCCTCCTCTTCGGGATCACGATCCTGGCCGGAGTGGCCACGCTGCGCGATCTGTCGGACGGCCGCCGTTGGGCCATGCTCGCCCCCGCGACGCTGCTGGCCGTCGGCGGCGTCCTGCTCGCGCTGTTTCCCGGATCTGGCGAGGCACTCAACAACGGCACCGGCGAGTACCACAGCATGGGAGCCTTCGCCGGCTTCGTCGGTGGGAACGCGCTGGCCATCGTGCTCGGAAGCAGGTGGCGGCCCATCGGCATCTCTCCGCGAATGGGGCGAGCACTGATCACGGTCGGCGTGATCGGTCTGCTTTCGATGGTGCTCTATCTTGCGATGATCTTTACCGCGGGCGACACCCCCATCGGCATCATCGGCCTCATCGAACGCGGCGCCGTTCACCCGTTCCTGATCGGCCTCACCTGCGCTGGAGCGTCGATCTGGAAGCGGAAGACGTGAACGAACCCCTTGCATCCTCCGTCACCACGGAAATGGCAGCCTGACGCCGAACTCTTCGAGCACCCACCAAAGACGGGCACTCATGTGCAGGGGCCATAGGCGGATCTCAGGCGGCCAAGCCGAGGTCGAGGCGGCGGTCCATGTCGATGTCGATTCGGCCGTAGAGGTTGGCGTTGGACCAGAACAGGGGCGAAAGGCCGCGTCTGTCGATGCAGGTGCAGGCTGAGCATGGAGACTTCCTGGTGCTCCTTGTCGCTGCCGGGCAGGGTGCCGGCGCTGCCGTAGAAGCAGGTCGGTGTTTGCCGAGTTCCAGTTCTCCACGATCTGCAGCCCCTCGTGGATCTCCCGGCGCAGCTCTGGGGCGGCGACGTACTCGGCGACGAAGATGCTCTTGACCGCCTTGCCGAGTTCCTCGATGGCCTTGTAGGTGGGGTGCTTGGGGCCGCCGCGGGTGAGCTCGGCAGCCACATCGCCGCCGGCGACGACGGCACCCGCCGCGGCGCCTGGCTCGACCAGATGACCGCCTACCTCAACGGGCACGGCGCCCTGTGGGCGCTCTACTTCGACCTCGACTGGTCAACCGGCGACTACCGCCTGCGCGACCCGGCGAGCCGCGCCGCCTGGACCGCCTTCTGCGCCTGACCTCCCGTACCGGCGCCATCACCGCACTCCCGCCAGGGCCTGGCGGGGGCGGGGCACGTCCGATCCGGCGGGATCAGCGCTTGGGGGCCGGGGGCAGCCGGAGGAGGGCCTTGTCGGAGTCGAGCTCGGTGGTCGTCTCCGACGCGGGCGGCGCCTTGATCGAGACCTTGGCGCCCCAGCCGGAGTAGGTGGTCTCCATGGTGACCGGGCCCAGACCCACCTTGGGACTGGAGAGCCGGGTGCTCATCGTGCGCGGCAGCCCGGCGGGGGTCACGGTGAGCGTCCAGTTGACCTTGACGCCGGAGGCGAGCTTCCACCACAGGGTGGCGCGCGTCCAGGCCGAGACCCGCAGCAGCTCCTTGACGGTCATGCTCCCCTTGTACGTGCTGCCGCTGCGCTTGGAATGGCTCAGCATGGCCTTGAGCGTGCTCGGCTCGGCCGGGTTGATGAAGTCGCCCCACCTGGCGGTCATCCCGCTCGTCCAGCCCGGCGACTGCTTGTACCAGGACTTGCCGGCGGGCAGCGCGGCGCCGATCGGCCCGCCCTTGACGTAGGACGTACGGCCGATGCGGACGGTCCGCTCCGGCTTGTCGAGCGAGGTGGCCTGGTTTTCCTCTTTGGGGGGATCGAACTCGTCGGCCGTCTCGTCCTTGCCGGGGAAGCTCAGCTTGGCGGTCAGGTCGGAGGCGGCGATGCCGTGCTTGTCGAACTGCAGCCGTCCGCCGCGGGTGAGCGAGGTTGTGTCCCTGCCCGGCGTCCGCTGCTGGACGGTCACGCCCCTGCCCTCGCGCAGCTGCGCGCGCAGCGCGGCCAGCGGATCGTTGGGCGCGGCCAGCGCCGGCACGGACGGCACCAGGACGAATCCGGCGACCACGCCGGAGATCACGTACTTCTTCATGCCGGGAGATCATTCCGGTCGTGGATCACGGCGAGAACACGGATCCGGCGGGGGCGGCGCGTCCGTGGATGATCCAGTAGCATCCCGGGTCAGCGGGCCTTTGGCAGGCCGAAGGAGAAGGCGGGACACCCCGCCTCCGGCGCCTCGGGCCGCGTGGACCCGAGGAGCCGATGGCGCGATGACGGCAGGCCGACCGATGCCCACGCAGGACGACGTGCTCGGATACTTCGACACGCTGTCGAACTGGGGCCGCTGGGGCGACGACGACGAGCTCGGCACCCTCAACCACATCACCGACGACGTCCGGCTGGCCGCGGCGCGGGCGGTGCGCCACGGCAGAAGCGTGTCGTGCGCGTGGGAGGTCGCCGTCCCCAAGGACATGGAGCGGTCGACGACGGCCTGCCCGCGCAGCGCCGACATGCCGGGCGCCGAGAACATGCCGGCCGCCTTCCACAAGGACCGGCGCTGGGGGTTCTCCTCCGAGCGGCTCGGCCTCACCTTCCACGGCAACAGCCTCACCCACCTCGACTCGCCGTGCCACATCTTCTGGGACGGCACCATGTACAACGGGCGGCCCCACTCGCTGGTCGACGCCGAGACGGGCTCGTCGTGGGCGGCCGTCACGGCGGCGGCGAACGGGATCGTCACGCGTGGTGTGCTGCTCGACGTCGCCGGCGCGCGCGGCGTGCCGTGGCTGGAGCCGGGGGAGGGCGTCGTCCCCGGCGACCTGGAGGAGGCCGAGCGGCGCCAGGGCGTGCGGGTGCGGCCCGGTGACGCCGTGCTGCTGCGCACCGGTTACGGCCGCGCCCGCCGCGAGGCCGGTGAGCCGGGCGGTTTCCGGCAGGCCGGCTGGCACGCGTCCTGCCTGCCGTGGCTGCACGAACGGCAGGTCGCGTTGATCGCCGCCGACACCCCCCAGGACGTTCAGCCGTCGGGGTACGAGGACGTGCTGATGCCGGTGCACGCCGTCGGCCTCGTGGCCATGGGGTTGTGGCTGGTCGACAACTGCGACCTGGAGGCGTGCTGGGCGACGGCCGCCGAGCTCGGCCAGTGGGACTTCCACCTCGCGGTCGCGCCGGCCCGCTTCGCCGGCACGTCCGGCAGCCCGGTCAACCCGATCGCCACGTTCTGACCGACGTTCACGAGGCGAAGCACGTCACGTGGCGAACGGCCCCGAGCGGGAACGGCGAGCCCCGCTTGAGGTGCCGGCCGCGTCAGGGCCGACGCCCTGCACGGGCAGAGCGGCCAGGCCGCCGGCTTACTGGGCGCGCTCGGGAGGCGGGGTCGCCGTCGGAGCGGGCGGCCTGACCGCCGTCGTCGGGATCGGCGTGGCCGGCTTCCTGAGCTCGGGGGTGGACCTGCAACGGAACCGTTTCGTACGGTAAGCGGCTTCCCGCAGGTCGGGATGGGTGCCGGAGGGGACCCGTGTGAGGTCGTTAGCGTGCGTTCCCGTTCGGCCGCAGCTCGCCTCTGATCGCTGTTTCGGAGGTGGATCACCTGGTGGGTGACGCCGGGTGATGGTGATCTTCGTGTCCGGAAGTCCTCAGCAACGGACAAGATCAATTATGGCATTGTCGATTTCCGAAGTCGTAGGCACGGATCTGCACAGTCCTCTGCACAACCGTCGGGTGCCAGTGCCGGGAGCGCGGGTTCTACCAGCGGCTCAGTTCCTGTAGATGAGGCCGAGCTTCTCGGCTCCGTCCTTGCTCTCGCCGATCGTGTCCGCGTCACCTTCGGATCGCCGTCCCTCACTGACGCGATGATTTCGGCAGCTCGGATCCCAGGGACTTGCCCATGACCATCGATCACCATGCCGAACTGCATGGACGAGTTTAGAAGGCGTCCCTGGGTTTGCTGCGCGCATGGTGGACTCCTGGATACGGGCGGCGACCACATCGCGTCATCATGTCCGCCGATCTGCCGGCGCCACCGGGCTCTGTGGGAGGTCGACGGTGACGTCGAGGCCGCCGCTGGTCCGGGCGGTGACCGCGATCCGTCCCCGGTGGGCGAGTGTGACCGCGCGCACGATCGACAGTCCCAGCCCTAGCCCCGGGCCGTCGGTACGGACGCGGGTTCCCTGCCCGTGCACGAACGGTTCCAGCAGTGTCTGCGTCTCGTCGGGCGGGATGTGCCGTCCGGTGTTGGAGATGCGCAGGACGGCGCGCCCACCCGCCGTACTGGTATCGATGGCCAGGTGCCCGCCGGCCCGGTTGTAGCGGATGGCGTTGTCGACCAGGTTGCCGATCATCCGTTCCAGCAGGACCGGTTCGCCGCTGACCGGTGCCGGCCGGAGCCGGGGTTGTACGGCGAGGTCGGCGGCTGCTGCCCGCGCTGCGGCGGCGTCGAGGGTGGCAGCCGTGATAGCTGCCAGGTCGACCCGTTGGCGCGCTCCGGGCCCGGCCTGGCTGCGCGCCAGCAGCAGCAGCCCATCCAGGACGCGCTGCATGTGCGTGCCACCGATGCCGCTGTACGTCTCCATCCCCGCACCGCCTGTCGGGCGGCCTGCTCCAGCCGCCACGGCCGAGGCCGTCGCGCCGCCCACACACCTGGACATCGAGGCGATCGGCGTGTCCGCACCGATCACCCAGGTCGGCCTGGACACCGCCGGAGTGATCGAGCCGCCTCCGTTGGAGGAGACGAACCTGGTCGGCTGGTACGGCTTGGGCCCCGCCCCGGGCCAGGTCGGCCCGGCCGTCCTGCTCGGACACGTGGACACGCGTACCGGACCGGCTGTTTCGCCCGCCTGCGAGAGCTCCGACCGCAGACCCTGATCACCATCACGCATTCGGACGGCACCAGCGAGAGGTTCCTCGTCGAGCGAGTCGAGAAGGTCGCCAAGACCTCGTTCCCGACCGCCAAGGTCTACGGCGCGACCCGGAATGCGGAGTTGCGCAACATCACCTGCGGCGGGGCCTTCGACCACCAGGCCCGCAGCTACGCCGACAATGTGATCGTGTACGCGAGTCTCCAGCAGACCAGCACTTGAGTGCCACAAGGAGCCACGGGGGGCCGCCGCCAGTCGTCACAGTGAGCGCGCTCGGCGACCCAGTCCTTAAGGGGCTAGGGAATCTGATCGATCTCCGCTTCGGGCCGCAATGCCCGCAGCGGGGCCGGGTCGGCCGTCACGATGGGCGGCCCGCGACGGCGTGCCGCGTGAGCACTGGCGCCAGTCCTCCCGCCTGGACGACATCCGCGACGGCCTCGACGACCTGGCGCGCCTCCTGGTGGAGCTGAACATCACCAGCGTCGCGGCGCCTCCGCTGGGCTGCGGCAACGGCGGACTGCAATGGTCGGTCGTCCGGCCCCTCATCATCGAGAAACTCGCTCCCCTGGACATCGACATCCGGCTGTACCATCCCGGCACGCCCGCCGCCCATGACATGATCACCCGGACGGTGCCGCCCGCTCTGACCACGCCGCTGTTGCACCTGATCGCCGGTCTTGCCCGCTATGTCACCGCGGCCTTCGACGCCGGTGTCACCCACACGCCACGGCTGTCGCTCCTGGAAGCGCACAAGGTCAGCTACCTGCTGCGAAGCAGTGGCCTCGACCTGAACCTGCGCTTCGACCCGCACCTGTACGGTCCGTTCTCGGCCGACACCATGCAGAAGGTCACCCGATCCACCGCCGACGACGTTGCGTTCAACCAGGCATGGGACACCGTTCAGCGCGCCATCGTCGGATTCGAGTACCCCGAAGGCATGGAGCTCCTGGCGACCGTCCACTACCTGGCCACCCGCCCCGGGGGCACCACCGACGTCCCGGCCATGACCAGCCGGATTGCCGACTGGAACGAGCGCAAACGCCGCCTGTTCCGGCAGGCCGACGTCAGCGTCGCCCTCACCCGGCTCCGGCACGCGGAGCTCGTCGACGCCTGACAACGTTCACCCCATGTGACGTTCACCCACTCGGCGCAGTGCGATAGTCCGATCAACAGCCGGCAGGCGCAGGCTTCAGCGCCGCGCTCACCGCCAACTCCCCTCGGGACGCACGCCGGCGCCTGTCGGACCTGGGGCAGCGTTGGGTGACCGGGCGTGTGGCTTTGACGCCCGCCGCTGACGCCTGTGCGTGGAGGCGTCCTTGGTCGTCGTCTCACCCCCCTGTTCAGGCCGCCGTCCTGTCCCGGCAGGGTTCACGCATGATCGCCGTGGGAGAAAAGCAGCGGTGGACCGGCACGCATCACCACTATGGTGCCGATGTGGAGGATCTGGAAAAGCTCGTCATTTCCCGCCGTCTGCGAGTTCCCATCGGCAGCGTGCCCGCCGGCTCCGGGCAGGCCCCGCAGCAGCGGGGACAGGTCGCCGCGCGTCAGCTCGACGTCGCGCTGCTGAGTGTCGGCTTCACCTGCTCGGCGCCGTTGCTGGAACGCCTGTCAGAGCTGCGCGGTGAAACCGTCATCGATCTCGGCGTCCGGATCCTGGCTGCCGTGCGCACGCTGGTCGGCGACCATGTCGAGCACAACGCCTACTTCCTCGACTTTCCCAAGAACGTGCCGGACACGCTGGAGTTCTGGGCCGCTCTGCTGCGCGAGGCCATGCTCGACCCCGCCGCCGTGGAACGGCTCCGGCGCTCGTCGAGACCGTCCGCACTGAACCTGCTGGCGCTGCCCGGCTATGGCCGCTACCAGCACACCTACGCCGACCTGCTGGCCGCACACGCCGAGCTGATCCCGCTGGCCGGCGACCGGGTGACCGTCCTGGACCTCGGCGGCAGCCTGGAGTCGGAGACGCGCGAGCTCTACCTGTCGCTGGCGGGCTCGACGGTGCCGCTGCCGGCCGAGGACCTGGCCGCGCTGCGCATGCTGGCCGCCTCCTGCGCCGCCGAACCTGACACCATCCCGGTACGCGAGAACCGTGCCGTCATCAACGAGGCCCGCCTGGCAGACGGCCGTCCGTTGCTCGTCGACACGGTCACCGACGTGCTCCGACTCGCCTGCGCCGCCTCCGGCGGCGACGTCACGCTGGCCGCCCCGACCAGGTTCCGCTCCTTCCGCCGCGCCGAGCGCCGCGCCCTGCTGCAGGCCCTGGACGCGGTCGCCTCCCCCGCCAAGCTCGGCGACGTGCCTTCCCGCCGGGAGCAGTGGAAGCGGCTCGGCGAACGGCTGCACCCCCACGAATACCCGCAGCTCCCGCACGCCGCGCACGTCTTCGAAGCCGCGCGAGGCGCACGCCGCGTGAGCAGTCTCGACAGCCGGGTGGAGGCGGCCCTGGCGCAGGGACGTACCGGCGAAGCCATCGACCTGCTGCGCAACGCGCCGGGCGCGCTGCTGCGCCGCCTGGACCACTTGCTGCGCACCGGCACCGCGGCGACCGCACCGGCATCCGTGCTGGAGCCCGTGCTGGAAGCTGCCGAGAAGGCCGCGGCGAGCGCGTCGGGGCGAGTCCTGCTGTCGCTGCGCGAGCACTTGACCAACCGGCTCATCCCCGCGCCCGGTCGCGTGTTCGTCAACCGGAACGGCCGGGCCTGGGCGACCGACGACCAGCGGCCACCGCTGGCAGGCGACGTCGTGACGCGGGTCGCGGCCATCCTGGACGCGGAGATCACTCGCCGGCTTCCGGCCCCTGGTCGGCTGATCGTCGACCCCGAGATGCTCGACGTCGCCCTGCCGTTGTCCGCCAAGGCCGTCACTCCTGGGCTCGGCATGCTGCCGCGCGGCTCGCTCACGCGCGTGGACGGCGAACTGCTGCGCTTTTTCGTCCACTGGCGGCAGGCCGAGCGGCGTACCGACTACGACCTGTCCGCGTTGATGCTGGACGGCTCCTACGGCGCGCCCGAGCACATCTCGTGGACGAACTACGGCAACGACTTCGCCGAATACTCCGGAGACCTCACCCAGGCTCCCGACGGGGCGAGCGAGTTCATCAACATCCGTCTCACCTGGGCGACCAAGCCGATCATCATTCCGCAGGTCAACATCTTCGCCGGCGAGGCCTTCGACGAGGCCGCGGAGGCGTTCTTCGGCTACATGACCAGGGACGCCGACCAGCAGGGGCTGCCGTTCGAGCCGCGCACGGTACGGATGAAATCCGACCTGCGCGGCGCGGGCCGCGTCGCGCTCCCGCTGGCCTTCCTGCGTGGTGACGACGGCGGCTGGCGGGTGAAGTGGCTGCATCTCTACCTCAAGGGCCACCCGGGGTTCAACCGGGTGGAGGGCAACCGGGTGACCACCGCTCTGCTGGTGCGCTCCATCGTGGAACGCGACCACCTGCGCGTACGCCACCTGGTCGACCTGCTGCGGGCCAAGCCCCAGACGGGGGACCACATCACCTACATCGGACTGCAAACACCGGCCGATCTGCCGCCCGGTGCCCGGGTGTACACACCGGCGACTCTGCACGAGCTGATCCCCGGCTGATAGGGTGATGATCGCGAGGCTATGGAAGGGCTTCCTTCTCACTTCGAAAAGTTCTCTAGCCTTTCCGCTTTCCTCGCCACACAAGGCGTGAGGCCATCCGAGGGCTTCCTTCTCGCTGGGACCAGTGTGGGCCCGCAGGGGCCAGCTGGCTGATCTAGCCTTCGGGCCTTCCTCGCGTCCTGACGCCTTCGGCGTCGCCGGTGCCAACGCCTCCGCCTGGGCGGCTGGGCCGAACGTCGGGCTAGCTGTATTGACCACGAGCTGTTACCGCGCCTATGGCCCCATGGCTGGGACGCGCGGCAACAAAGAGCTGTCGGTCACTGGTCGGCCATGACCTTGAGGATGGGCCGCGCTGATGCCGTTTCCACGCCCGAGCAGGCGCCGCTGTATGCGGACATCGGAAAATCCCGCTCGGCGGACACATCGTGCCTGATGGACGGCCACATCACTCCCGGTAGGCGGCCATCACGAATCCTGGCGGACGGACTCCTGCCGAAAAGGTGCCGATGGCGTGAGGTGGGCCTGATCATCGTCCGTCACGGAGAGCACCACGCGCGTTCCGATGCCGTGGGGCCGACCGTTCAGTGGCTCCGTGCTCCATCGGAGCGCTTGACCTCAGGTTTGGTCGAGGTTGCAGACTGATGCCATGATCTTCACTGACGGAGAGCGCGCGTACTTGTCGAACCAGGGACTGGGCCGCCTGGCGACTCTCGGCCCCGATGGGGCTCCCCACACCCAGCCGGTCGCGATCTGGTTCGACCCCGAGACCGAGGCCGTCCGGATCGGCGGCCCGGAGCTCACCAAGAGCCGCAAGTACAAGAATGTCCTGGCCGACCCCCGGGTGTCCCTCGTCATCGACGACCAGTCACCGACGCCCAACGCCCTCGGGCAGACCGGCCGCGGCATCGAACTGCGCGGCCACGCCGAGATCATCTTCCTGACCCCGCCGCTCCACCCGGCCTTCGACCACGAGACCCTGTGCATCCGGCCGCACCGCGTCATCGCCTGGAACCTCGAGCCAATCAGCAATCCGTCCCTCGGAGGCGGCTCGCACCTGCAGGGCTACAACTCCCGCGACGTCTGACCGCGTACTGCATCGGAGTAGGTTTCACCTCTTCCCCGAACCGGCTATGCGCGCGCTGACGAACCCCTCCGAGACCGACGATCATCGGCTAACCGACGAGCTCACCGCTACTGCCTCCCGCAGCCATAGGCGTTCCGGGCTGCGAACGAGGTCCCACGGCTCCGACCGCCCCAGCCGCCCCCGGCGCTGGCCACCCACTGCCGATACCGCTCGACTCCGGCCCGACAGAGGCAGCAACTCCGTACTGGCCACCAGCCCGCCTTCCTCATGACCGCCCACCGGGAGAACTCGTGGCCGTGTTACCAGGATCGCGGTGACCGCCCAACAGGAGAAACGCCTGTCCGTCCACACGCCGCCCAGCGGGTCGAAATTGTGAGGTGCTGAGTGACCTTCTACGGCACCGGTACTTTCGGCGGGACTACCTTCCACGGCGTGGCCTGGTTCGTCAGCACGGCGGGAAGCTCGTGACGCGTCCGGCGAAAGTCCGGCAACCAAAAGATGATCATGCTAGTCTTGCCGCGTTCTCGCGCCTGGAAGCCGGGCGCGAGATGACCGCAGAGACAGCTGTGCCCCGGGCTGCTTGCGAGCAGAGGCAATCCCGGGGCTTATGTCACCTACGGTAGCACGCCGGGTCCGGCGAGAAGAGGCGAGATCGTGGATCAGCCCGAGGCCCAGCGTCTGCATCGGCTGCTGTCGCAGGCCCGGCTGCCCGAATACGAGGCGTTCTGCGGCGGCGACCGGGTGGCCGCGCTGAGGCTGTTCTGCTGGAACACCGAGGTGGCCGCCGCGTTCTACGGGCCACTGCAGCACCTGGAGCTCGCCTTGCGCAGCGTTCTCGACCAGCGCATGTTCCACCTGTTCGGACGAGACGACTGGTGGAATCATCCTCAAGCGGATCTGCACTACGGCGCGGTGGCCAAGATCCGCGAAGCGATCCACCAACTGGGCCGGCAAGGCTTGACGCCCACCCCGTCGGAAGTGGTCGCCGAGTTGCCGTTCGGGTTCTGGGTGAGCTTGATTGGGCGCGGCAACAACTACGACCAGCGCCTGTGGCGCACAACGCTCTACCAGGCATTTCCCGGATATCGGGGTGGCCGCCACGCGCTGCACCGCAAGCTGGACTTCCTGCGCGTGCTGCGCAACAAGATCGCCCATCACGCTCCCATCTACCACCGGCATCTGCACGCCGATCACGAAGCGATCATGGCGATGCTCGGCTTCATCGATGCGCCGCTGGCCGATCTTGTGGCCCGGTACAGCCCCGTTCCGGCCGTGCTGGCACGTCGTCCACCCCTGCTATGAGCAGGGCCTTTCCTTTGATGGAATCAGAATCATTCACCGGAGGCATGCCCGGGCCCGGAGAGGGCCGAGACGGAGCCTCGGGTCATCACAGGCAGCCTCCGCGTCGCTCAGCCGCAACCACATGTACGCGGTCACTTCCCGCTCGCGGTCGGCGGGAAGTCGCTCACACCCGCCCCGCTGAGGTATCCCAATGGGGGCTCGGCGCCGCAAACACCGGTCCTTGCACCCGCTCGGACCCCCTGACCCGCGGGCTGGCCTCGACGATGCGCATGAACATGCTCCACGGAGGCGTGGACCCACCTGACCGGCTAAACCGGCCCGTAGGAGCGATGGCGTCGCTCTCGAGTGCGGCGTCCTCCTTCACCGTTGCGGTGGAAGGACCAGGCGCGAGTCCGTTCCTCTCCCCATGCCGGACCGTAGGGCCAAGGGGTGTAACGCGTGCGGGCAGGGCTCGGCTCGTCGTGTTCCCGGGGCTCGTCGGTGATCCCGTAGTGGCGGGCCAGTCCGGGAAGCCGGCGCGTGTACTCGGCCCTGTCGCTGAAGTCCCATGCCTCGTCCTCCGGCTCCGCGAGGAAGCTCAGGAAGGGAAAGGCGCTGATGATTCCGCGCGCCTGAACGGCTTCCGCCGGGTGGGCCGTGTCCTGCCCGATGACCCGCTCATACGCGTGGCAGGCCGCGTAGGCGAACGACTCGAACTCTGGCCAATCCTCATCCGGCCAGCGCTGACGCCGGACCCGTGTCAGCCGTACGAGCTGGACGGCGCCGTCCTTGGACGCCGAGGTCCGCTGGTGGGAGCAGTTCCGCGACAGGTCGAAGAGCCTCTGCACCTTGGGAAGTTCGACAAGACGGTCGGGACACTCGGTGACCTTTTCCGAAGGGGCCGCGGCCGAGGCTGATCAGCCAGTCCACGAAGTACTCGAAGCCGTCGGAGGATCCAGAGCCGGTGATGGTCCAGCAGGCCGCGTACATGTCCCAGGTGCAGGCGCGGTTGGCGCAGAGCGTGAACCATGCCTCATAGTCCACGATTTCCTCAGCCGACAGGCGGGACAGATGCTCCTCCAACCAGCTCACCCTCTCCTGCCTGGTAGCGGTCTCCTGAGCGGAGCGTTCAACCAGGTCCCAGAAGCCGTCAATGTCCATGGGGCCTGATCATGGCAGCCGACGCAAGCCCTGCCCAGGGCTCCCGATTCCGGGTGCGGTCCGCCACCGTCGACGGGCGCGTGGTCGACGGGGACCAGAGGCGGCCGGAATGGACCTGTTCCTGCTGTGGTCGGCCCGCTCGCGGTGGGCGAGGTGCTGCCGAACGGCACGCTCACCCGCTGCCGGCGCGCGCGTCTGTGCCGGTATCGCTGGAAGGTCCCCGGGCAGCGCCACGGTGGTCGTCTGTCCCCGCTGCTACACCGCCCAGCCCGGCCCAGCCGCATCGCCCTGTGGTGATCAGCTCGGCGGGGCCTCGTGGACGGTCATACTGCCGCCGACGTTGTAGACCCGAGCGCCCGGGCCGCTGTTGACCTGAATGCCGATCAACGAGCCCAGTGTGGGCGAGGGGGGCACGGCGGTGCCGGGAGCGGTGGTGGGCTCGGGGCGTTGGGACTGCTCGTCATCTACTGAGTCGGCGTCGGCGTCGTCGTGGTCGTGGGGGTCGGGAAGCGGTGTGGTGGGCAGGGTCGGCAGCGGGCCGGGGGTGTGCGGCCGGTCGGGGGCGGGTGGGGTGAGGCGGGCGATGTCGGTGTGCGGCGGCCTGCTGAGGGCGGGGTCGTTGTTGAGGATCTGCGTGTACAGCCGGTTGAGCTCGGGGCTGGGGACCAGGGATGCCTGCCGGAGGTGGTCGTAGTGCTCGCGATAGGCGCGGGTGGCGTGGGCCTGTCGGCCGGCCTGATGGCAGGCGTGCAGGAGGAGGGCGGTGATGGTCTCGTCGGTGGGGTCGGCGCGGGCCAGGTGTTCCAGCTGAGGGATGATCGCGCCGTGGCGGTCCAGGGTGAGTTCGGCGCGCAGGCATTCGAGCAGGGCCGCGCGGTGCTCGCCGAGCAGGCAGGCGCGGTAGTCCTCCGCCCAGGTTCCTGCCAGGCCGGCCAGTGGTTCGGCCGGGCGTAGGTCGTCGCCGGCACCACCGTGGGGGTGCCAGTGGGCCAGGGCTTGGCGCAGCAGCCGCGCCGTTGTGGCCGGGTCGCCGGGGGGCAGGGCGCGGGCTGCGGCCAGGTCGTCATGGAAGCGGTGGGCGTCGACCTGGTGGCGGGCGACGGGCAGGCGGTAGCCGTGTTCGTGCGCGGGCGGCATCGCCGGTGTGTCGTCCACGGCGCCGGTGGGGGTGGTCAGGCGGGCGCGGAGTTTGCTGGCGTAGCCGTGCAGCAGGTCGCGGGCGGTGGCAGGTTGGTGGTCCCACAGCCTGGTGATGAGGGTGTCGGCGGGAACCGGCCGGCCGTCGGCGGCCAGCAGGACGGCCAGCAGCAGGCGGTGCATGGGCGGGCCGAGGTCGGTCTGGCGGCCGTCGCCGGTGATGGCCTGGACCGGGCCCAGGAGCCGGAACTCCATGTCGTCTCCGTGATATCGAGGGGAAGCGGGGGCTCTGATCGGACGCGGAAGCGAGGGGAACCGACAGTGCGGCAGGTATCCGTCGTGCGGGTTGGCCCCTGCCGCAGGGCTGTGCGCAGGCCTCCCAGGTGACCTGCCAGGTGACCTGCCAGGTCCTGCCAGGTTGTCGCCCAGGTCGTCTGCAAGCCGGTCGCCCAGGCCGGTGTCGCATCGTGGGCAGTGCCGAGCGGGAAGGACCTGCCGGAGCGAGAAGGACACAGGTGATGGCGATGGACAACGGGCAGCAGGCCGGGCCGCGGGGAACGGTCGCGTGGGTCAAGAGCGCCTACAGCAGTGGCGGCGGCGGCCAGTGCGTGCAGTTGCAGCCGGCTGGCGGCGGGGTCGTGGTCCGTGACTCCAAGGTCCCCGACGGGCAGGTGCTGTGGTTCAGCCGCAGTGAGTGGGTGGCGTTCCTGGCCGGGGTCAAGGACGGGCAGTTCGACCACCTGATCGGCCTGGCCGGCGACGACGAAGTGGCTTAGCCGCCGAGGCGGGGCGTCCCGGGTCGCGCGCCGGGACGCCCCGCCCTGCCTGAAGTGAGCTGCTGGCCAGGGTGGACCGGCTGGAACGCGGACGATGATGGTCATGGCTCCTGCTCGCCGATCTCGGCGATGAGCTGCTGCAGGAACGCGCGGGCCTGTGCATCGAACAGCGCAGAGGCTCGCAGCAGGTCCCATTGGCGGCGGTAGAGGTCGATGCTGTCGGGATCGGTGACGTACAGCTGGCCGTGCAGGGCCTCCACGGCCACCAGCGTGTCTTGCGGCTGGGCGCCCTGGTAGAGGGTGAAGCCGTGCAGGGCTTGCGTGTGGGCCTGGTGGCGGTGCGGGATCAGGCCGATCCGAACGTTGGCCAGCGTCGTCAGGGAAGCGATCCGGTCCAGCTGGGCCAGATGGTCGCGCACCGGGCCGTAGCGAGTGCGTAGCGCTGCCTCCCCGATCAGGAACTCCAGGTGCTGCTCACCGTAGAGGATCACTTGACGATCGATGCGGGCGGCGATCCAGGAAGCCACCTCCTCAGGGGTGTAGGAGATGACGAACGTGCTGAACATCTGGCGGGCGTATGCAGCGGTCTGCAGCAGCCCCGGGATCACGGCGAGCTCCAAGTTGAGCAGCGTTTGAGCGTCGAAAGTGCGGCGGCGGAGCTCCTCATTGGCGTCGGGGAGGGCCTGGGCACGGGTTCGCCAGGTGTGCACTTCGATGAACGCTTCGCTGGTCAGCTCCCGCAGCGCCTCGCGCACCTCGGGGGGCGCGCCCACGGCCTCGGCCCACGCCTCGACCTCCGGCAAGGACGGCAACAGGGCGGTGGACTCGATCCGGGAGATCTTGGACTGGCTCACCCCCAGCCGGGCGGCCAGCTCACGGCCGGACAGCCCGGCCAGGTCGCGCAGGCGCCGCAGCTCGGCCGCCAGCCGCTGGCGTTTCCCGCGCGGCTGCGGACGGTCGGCGTCCGGCGCGGTGCCCTCGTTCGTCACGTCGCCGACCTCTCCTTGTGCAGCCGCGGCTGGCAGCGGCGCCACCACGCACCCCCAATGATCCAAAATGATGCCATTCTCTCTCCCGATGATGACGATCAGGCGGGCCGCTCTAAAAGCCGCTCCACAGACTTGTGTCCCTGGCGATACAGGCTGATTCGGCATCGTGCCCTTGACGCCCCGCGCGCTAGCGATCATGTTTGATTCATTATGATGCACATCGATGATGATTCACAGAGCCAGACCGGAAGAACCACGGGCACCCACGCATCAGGATGGTCGCCCGCCCTCCCCCAGGCTCACCAGGGCTGGGCGCGATGGATCAGCGCGGCCTGCGAGCAATCGGCCTGGACACTGATCGGCCACGACCCGCCGCCGCCACACCAGCCACCCGATTCGGCAAGGCGCGCCCCGCGGCGGGTACGGACCACACCCTCCCGGCCCGCCCTGGCCCTCTGGGGACTCGCGCTCACCGCACTGGCTCAGGTCAACCCACTGCTGCCCGCCGCGCTGCTGGTGACCGCCTCGGTCACGCTGTCCCTGCTGCTCGCCCTACGCCGCCAGCAGCCCCACGAGCAGCCCCGAACCCGGCTCCGAGCCCGTCCGCGGGTCCGCCAGCAGGCGGGCCCCCGGCCGGCAACGGGGCGACGTTGCGCCAAGCGACGGTGCCGTGCCCGTCTCGCCGACTCTCGTCGCCGGCTTCCGCCACCGCCGCCTGGCTGCCGGCACTACCGCTGAACCGGCCACAGCCAAGGCCATGCCAGGCGCGTACCCCTGCCAGGCCGATCCGCAGCACCGGTCCCATGTGCCGCCGGCCGCAGCGTGCGTGCGGCGATAGCGGAACTGACCGATCAGGTGACCCCGCCCCGCGGCGAACGTATCGTCATCGGCACCCCCCCGTGCCTGGAGGAGGCCTGGCCCACATGGACGGTCCCAGCGCTCCCACCCCCGCACCGGACGAACCTCCGCCCGGCGATCCCGCGCAGCCACCGGCCGTCCCTGGCCCGGCCGCCGATGTCCCCGCCGCGCCCCTGGTGGGCCTGCAGTACAACCTCGGCGAGGGCATGCGCGTCTACAACGCCCGCGACATCACCATCGCCCCGCCTCCGCCGCCGCCGCCGCCGGAGATGCGTACTCTGCCTCGCGATGTGGTCGCCTTCACCGGCCGCGACGCCGAACTGCGCCACCTCCTCACCGCCGCCGCGCTGAGCACCGGGATCGTGGCCATCCACGCCGTCGACGGCATGCCCGGCGTGGGCAAGACCGCGCTGGCGGTGCACGTGGCGCACCTGCTCGCCGCTGACTACCCCGACGGACAGCTGTTCGTCGACCTCTACACCCACACCCCCGGCATCCCGGCCGCCGACCCACGGGAAACCCTGGGCCGGCTGCTGGCCCGCACCGGCATGGACCCCCGCCACATCCCCGACGACCTCGGCGAGCGGGCCGCCCGCTGGCGCTCCCGCCTGGCGGGCAAGAAGATGCTGCTCATCCTCGACGACGCCGCCGGGCCCTCCCAGGTCGACCCGCTGCTCCCTGGCACGCCCGGCTCCCTGGTACTGATCACCAGCCGTTCTCGGATGATTGGCCTCGACGGCGCCGAGGTTCTTCCCTTGGCCCCTCTCCCTCCCGAGCAGGCGACCGCGTTGTTCGTCCGGTTGGCAGGACGCGGCTCGGTGTCCGGGACGGATGCCGCAGCTGTGACCGACCTCGTGCAGTTGTGCGGACACCTGCCGTTGGCGGTCGCCCTCATGGCCGGCCGGATCGCGCACCGGCGTGCGTGGCCTCTGCACCTGCTCGCCGCCGAGTTCGCCGCCGCCGAGGACCGGCTGGGCGAGCTGGAGGCCGGTGACCGGGCGGTGCGCACCGTGTTCGACATGTCCTACCAGCACCTACCGGCCAGCCGGCAGCGACTGTACCGGCACCTTGGTCTGCACCCCGGACCCGACATCGATGCCTACGCGGCCGCCGCCCTGGCCGGCATCCCCCTGGCCCAGGCCCGCCGCGAGCTGGAGGCGCTGTATGCCGACCATCTCCTCGACGAAACCGCCCCCGGCCGCTACCGGCTGCACGACCTGCTCCGCGCATACACCCACGACCTGGCCACCTCGTGCGACACGGCCGGGCAACGAGAGCAGGCCACCGAACGGCTGCTCACCTTCTACACCCGCACCGCCCAAGCCGCCGACCATCACCTCAACCGGACCTCACGTCCCGCCTCGCCCCCAGCCACCTCCGCCTCAGGCCGCGGGCGGCCGGAGGTGGCCGACCGTGACACGGCGCTGGCATGGATGCGCACCGAACATCACAACCTGCTGGCCTGCCTGGACGGCGCCACCACCCACGGTCAGCACCGGCCCCTCATCGACCTCACCGCCGCCCTGGCCAGCTACCTGCGCCAGGAAGGCCCTTGGCGGCAGGCCGCCGCCCTGCACCACGCCGCCGCCACAGCTGCCCGCCACCAGCATGACCTTGCCGCCGAAGCCAACGCCCTGCTCCATCTAGCCGACATTCGGGGCCTGACCGGGGAATACGCGCAGGCCACCGACCTGGGCGAGCGAGCGCTGACCCTGTACGAGCAACTCGGCGACCGGCACGGGCAAGCCAACGCCCTCCAGGTCCTGGGGCAGGTCCGGCTCCGGGTCGGGGAGTACGCGCAGGCGGCCGATCTGAGCGAGCGGGCGCTGGCCCTGTATGCGCAGCTCGGTGATCGGCTCGGGCAAGCCAACGCCCTCCAGGTCCTGGGGCAGGTCCGGCGCCTGGCCGGGGAGTACGCGCAGGCGGCCGATCTGAGCGAGCGGGCGCTGGCGCTGTCCGAGCAGCTTGGCGACCGGCACGGGCAAGCCGACGCCCTCCAGGTCCTGGGGCGGGTCCGGCTCCTGGCCGGGGAGTACGCGCACGCGGCCGACCTGAGCGAGCGGGCGCTGGCCCTGTACGAACAGCTCGGCAACCGCTTCGGGCAAGCCAACGCCCTCCAGGTCCTGGGGCAGGTCCGGCGCCTGGCCGGGGAGTACGCGCAGGCAACCAACCTGAGCGAGCGGGCGCTGGCCCTGTACGAACAGCTCGGCAACCGGCACGGGCAAGCCGACGCCCTCCAGATGCTGGGGCGGGTCCGGCTCCT
>NZ_JBSFGJ010000009.1:0-48323 GCF_053596515.1 Nonomuraea sp. NPDC001684 | reverse complement strand
TGGCCGGGGAGTACGCGCAGGCGGCCGACCTGAGCGAGCGGGCGCTGGCCCTGTACGAACAGCTCGGCAACCGGCTCGGGCAAGCCAACGCCCTCTGGGGCCTGGGGCGGGTCCGGCTCCTGGCCGGGGAGTACGCGCAGGCGGCCGACCTGAGCGAGCGGGCGCTGGCCCTGTACGAACAGCTCGGCAACCGGCTCGGGCAAGCCAACGCCCTCCAGGTCCTGGGGCAGGTCCGGCTCCTGGCCGGGGAGTACGCGCAGGCGGCCAACCTGGCCGAGCGGGCGCTGGCCCTGTACGAACAGCTCGGCAACCGACTCGGGCAAGCCAACGCAGTACAGCTGTTGGGCTGCGTGCACACGCGAACCGGAGAGCATCTGACGGCCGCCGATCTACTGGCGCGGGCGCTGAGCTTGTTCCGGCAGGTAGGCGACCGGCTAGGGGAGGCCGAAACGCTCAACTACACCGGCGACCTGCTGGCGGTCTCTGCTGGGCCGGAGCAGGCAGCCAGGGTGTACCGGCAGGCGCTGGACCTGGCCCAGCAGGTCAACAGCCCGTTGGATGAGGCGCACGCGTTGGAAGGCATCGCCCGCTGCGCGGCCGCAAACGGAAACCGGGACGCCGCAGTGGCCGGGCTGCGCCAGGCGGTGGCGCTCTACCAGCGGCTCGGCGTGCCCGAGGCCACCACGGCCGCCGAGTACCTGGCCGCCCTGGAATCCGGTGGCGACATGCCACCTGCCTTGTGAGCCCAGAACAGCCGCATGACGAGCGTGAGTCAGCCGATCAGTGGGTGGATGCTCAATTAGCTTGGCCGCGCACTGACCTGACCCGCTCGAACAACCCGGCCTGCTGACGGCGGCGCTTGTCACGCGGCGCAACGGCCTGCACGAGGTTGCGAACAACGAGCCCGGGTCGAACTGCCCATCAGGCCTGAGACGCCTTCCGCTCACATCTGGTGAAACTGCAGCCCCTCCACGCTTACCAGTGCAGGCACCCGACCGGGCATGGGCGCCTCTCATGCCCGGCCATCGGCGGGGCCCATCACGGGACAGTCCTGCCTTCGCCGCAGAGGAGCAGCCGCCGAGCGCGGCGGCACGCCAATCAGGCGGCGTCCCGTCGGCGCGAGGCCGCCGCGCACCGGCCGCACCGGACCAAGCCGTGCGGGGCACAAGAGCGACCCCTCCACCCCGGGAAACGATTACATTAATCTCGGTCGGGTGGGTGGCCATGGCCCGTCTTCTTGGCATGAGGACGGCAGCGGCAAGCGCTGGTCGTAGATGGACACCGAGGGCAGCGGTCGGGGATTGGGCGACAGCTGCGCCATGCGCCGCTCGCCAGGAAGGATACCTTCGCGTGATCGTCGCGTTCAAGCTCAACCGGAGTGGCCGGCTGGGTGGTGGTGTCCGCTTCTTCGGCCTGGGGGCCTCCAGCACGACGGTATCTGCAGTCAGCGCCCCGGTCGCTAGGACTGGGGCCAGACCAGCTACAACGTGCTCGTCGGCCAGGCGGCGCGACAGCAGCAGCGCCTCGATCAGTACACGGGTGCGTCATGGTAGCCACCGGCCTTGCAGGCGGCCCGTCTGAGATGAGCTGGCCCGGCCAGCACCTTGCGGTCGTTGCCCTCTTGCGCAGAGTTTGTCATATAAAAGTGTCTTTACTTTTATATGGAACTTATGCGAAGATCGCTCCGTTTTGCATCCTTCTGTTCGAAAGGTCGGAGTGAGCACATCACGACTAGCGTTCGGTTTAAGCCGCCGGACGCGCCGCCGGGCTGCCCTGATCAGTGCACCCGCGCTTTTCCTCTCCCTGCTTGGCGTGCCAGCCATGGCCGAGGAGTTCACCGCACCTACCACGCCCCCCACACCGACTCCCGCAGTGACAGACCCCATGGACGCTGCGCTCCTCCAAGCCCAAAAGGTCAATAACCGGGTCGAGATCGAATCACTGCGTTCGGAAAGCGCCACCTACTATGCCAATCCCGACGGTGCGACCGTCACTGCCGAGTTGTCCAGCACGGTGGTCCGGGTCAAGAAAGGGGGTGTCTGGCAACCGTTTGACCCCACCTTGGTCGAGGAAGGCGGCGTCCTGCGCCCGAAGGCTGTCAAGGGTGATCTGACGTTGTCGCTCGGCGGCGACACAGCGGCAGTGACCTATACCGCAGACACCGGTAAGGGAACCATCTCCGCCCCATCCCCCCTGCCTAAACCGGTGTTCAAAGGCAACATCGCCACCTACCCTCAGGCATACGGGCCCGGCATCGACCTAGTCATCACAGTCACGCCGAGCGGGTTCCGGCATGAAATCGTGCTTCGGCAGCGGCCTGCGAAGGGGCTGAAGCTGCGCATCCCCCTCAAGCTTCCCAAGGGGTTCGCCCTGGGCGAGGGCAGCGATAAGACCCTCGGCGTTCTGGACAGCAAGGGCAGAGAGATCGCCGACATGGCCGCCACTCCCATGCTGGACGCGACCGAGGTGCAAGCACCCGCCACCGGGCGGATGAGTACGGCCAAAGCCAGCGTGGACCGCGATGGCGCGCTGGTGCTCGCCCCCGACACCGCCTTTCTGGCTGATCCCTCCGTCACCTACCCAGTCACACTTGCGGCTCCACTGGAGGACTGGACGGGGACCGGCATCGCCGGGGACACCTTTGTCAGCCACAGCTATCCCAGCAGCCTCAACAACAAGGGGCTCAACCGCATCATCGTCGGCCGATCCAATAGCGGCACCGTGACCTGGAACGGCTACATCCGCTTCAACATCAAAGGAACGCCCCTGGAAGGGGGCACCGTCGACAACGCAGACCTGAGGCTCTACAACTACGACACCAATGACTGCAGCGACACCGCCACGGCTGGTATCACCGCCCGCCGCGTCACGAGTTCCTGGGACATCAACACGATGACCTGGTCCAACCAGCCCTCGGTGACTGTGAGCGGGCAGATCGGCAATAAGGGCGCCTACGGTGTCGACTGCCCTGAAGGCGAGGGCGAGCTCTACTACTCAATCGAGCAGATCACCCAGGCATGGATGGACGGCGCCGCCGACTACGGCGTTCAATTGTCCTCCTCAAGTGAGAGCGTCCCCACCAACTGGCGCTGGTACCGCTCGGATGAGTACGGAGGTTACGACACCTGGCCCTTTACTCCTCGCGGCCCCGTCCTCATCGTCAAATACCAACCGCTGAAGCTGTACACAGGCATGAAGACCCTTACACAAACCCGGGATCCTTCTGCTGCGGAATTTGCTGCGCTTCCTGACGCCTCGGGGAACGCGACTCCGTCGATTCCGAGCACGCCGACGACCGAGGAGGGCGAAGAAGCAGACCAGCAGTCTCCGTGGACCGTTCCGGTCGACCTTGCGGACATCTCCCCCCCGGCTGATGCGACTGCGGAAGAGATCGAGGCTGTTAAAAACAATAGAGGGTTGATGCCGGGGTTGCCCGACGGCTGGACTCCCCCCACCAAGTCGGACAACACGCCACCTGTCATCACAACGACCAGTCCAGCCAGCAACGCTAAAGACGTGCCATCTGACATCTCCGTCGCCATCTCTTTCAGTGAACCCGTGTCCGGCGCACAGGTAACACTCAAGGACTCCACAGGCCTGGAGATACCCGGCTCAACGGCGACGGCGAACAACAGCACATGGACATTCAAGCCAGGCAATGCGCTTTCCCGCGGACTTACCTACACCGTCGATGTGTCCAGCGCCGCCGACGCCGCCGGCAATATCATGGCGCCGTATTCCTGGTCGTTCGCAACTGAAGGTGACACGACGCCACCTTCAGTCGTGGAAACCACGCCGGCTGTCGATGCCACCGATGTGCCACTCGCGAGTACGATCATCGCCACGTTCAGCGAACCCACCTCCGATGTGCTGATCACACTCAAGGACTCGGGAGGTACTTCAGTACCGGGTGACGTCACCGTCGATGTTTCCGGCAAGATTTGGACCTTCGCGCCAGCTACGCGACTCATGCCCCAGACGGTCTACAACGTCGAGACACGCAACGGTAAAGACAGCTTGGGCAACGTTATGACCCCACATGTGTGGTCGTTCGTCACCAAGCAGTTGGACACCACGGTGCCGAGTGTCATCGACACCACGCCCGCTAAGGACGCGGTCGAGGCGGAACTCGGAGGTCCCATCAGGGCGACTTTTAGTGAACCAACTGTGGACGGGCAAGTGACCGTCAGGGACGCCGCTGGCACCATGCTTGAGGGCACGGTGGAACGCGAATCTGCGACGGTGATCAGCTTCCTGCCTACCTCCCCTCTTGAAGGCGAGAGCACGTACACGTCCGAGGTGAGCAACGCCCAGGACGAGGCCGGTAACGTCATGTCGCCATTCAGATGGTCCTTCACTACGAAGACCACCCCACCCGATCCCAACGGCCCGGTGGCACTCTACGAGTACGCGAAGCCAGCCAAGGATGACGAGGGATTGGTCACCTCTTCCCTTACACCGACATTCGGCGCGCGGGTGTATGCCCCCGACGGCTCATTAACGATGGCGCTGACAGTGCAGGTGGAGCATGACCCGCAGGCTTCCGACCAAGGCAACGGCCTGATCTGGTCCGGCACCAGCCCCATCGTCGCAAGCCAGGAGTACGCCTACGTCGACGTGCCTGGCGGCAAGCTCAACGATGGCTGGAAGCTACGCTGGCGAGTCCGCGCAACCTCCAACGGCGTCAACGGTGCCTGGAACGAATGGCACCAGCTTGTTGTAGATGCAGACAAGCCGGAAGTGCTCTACGAGCGGGTGAGCCCGACCAGTGACGAAGAGAATATGGTGACCTCGTCGCTCACGCCGACGTTCGGCGCGATGATGTACCACTCCGACGGTCAGCCATCGATCGCGATGACGGTGGAGGTGGAGCATGACCCGCAGGCTTCCGACCAAGGCAGCGGCCTGATCTGGTCCGGCACCAGCCCCATCGTCGCAAGCCAGGAGTACGCCTACATCGACGTGCCTGGCGGCAAGCTCAACGACGGCTGGAAGCTACGCTGGCGAGCCCGCGCAACCTCCAACGGCGTCAACGGCATGTGGACCGACTGGCATCAGCTCACCGTCGACGCTGCCAAGCCTGAAGTGCTCTATGAGTACGCCAGCCCGACCAGTGACGAAGATCGTGTAGTGGCCTCGTCGCTCACGCCGACGTTCGGCGCGATGATGTACCACCCCTACGGTCAGCCATCGATCGCGATGACGGTGGAGGTGGAGCACGACCCGCAGGCTTCCGACCAAGGCAACGGCCTGATCTGGTCCGGCACCAGCCCCATCGTCGCAAATCAGGAGTACGCCTACATCGACGTGCCTGACGGCAAGCTCAACGACGGCTGGAAGCTACGCTGGCGAGCCCGCGCAACCTCCAACGGCGTCAACGGCATGTGGACCGACTGGCATCAGCTCACCGTCGACGCTGCCAAGCCTGAAGTGCTCTATGAGTACGCCAGCCCGACCAGTGACGAAGATCGTGTAGTGGCCTCGTCGCTCACGCCGACGTTCGGCGCGATGATGTACCACCCCTACGGTCAGCCATCGATCGCGATGACGGTGGAGGTGGAGCACGACCCGCAGGCTTCCGACCAAGGCAACGGCCTGATCTGGTCCGGCACCAGCCCCATCGTCGCAAATCAGGAGTACGCCTACATCGACGTGCCTGACGGCAAGCTCAACGACGGCTGGAAGCTACGCTGGCGAGCCCGCGCAACCTCCAACGGCGTCAACGGTATGTGGACCGACTGGCACCCGCTGGAGGTGTCCCTACTTGTCGCTCGAACATCCACGAGCGTTACCACGAGCGCGGCTGCTGGTGCTGCATGGACTCCGGAACGCATCAGCGTGGATGAGTGCCAAGACGACAACAAGCCATGGCTGTGGATAGACCGAAGGAATGTCAGAAAGAACCGGCCAGGCGGCTGGCTGAAAAACCGCTTCTCATGGTGCTTCTGGGGATACACCTTCTCATACACTTATACCATCGATAAGAATACTGGCCAGAAGGTGTATAACGAGAAGAAGGGATACAGAGTCACTGTTATTGCTGAGACTTTGAATACCTCGCGCGACTTCGTCGTCAAGGTAGGACTGGACGATTTTCACACGCTTATGGCCCCTCGCGTAGGGCCGGAACGGATTACTCGCGACGACCTCTATGCCGTGGCGGTGACATCCTCCGGCAACGGCACTAGCTGTCAGCCGAACTCGCCCACCCCAGGCCTTGAAAAGTACTCGTCCGCCATGCACTGGTGGGAAGACGCCGGAGGGAATCAACACACCTTCCATCTCACTTCCCCCACCAGCTTCGCATCTGACAAGCAGGCCATACACAACTGTCGCGTGAGCATAAATGTTCAATGGGAGTTTTCGGCAGACAGATGGAACGATGATCTCGGGCCAGAAGTGCGCTGCGACACCTCTCCGGCGATCAGTCAATTCGGCGCTAAAAAGGGAGGGTGCGTTTTTCGGGGCATCACATCCTCGCTGATGGTAGGCAAGGGCGACGGCTGGGACGATGTCTATGAGCATCTCAAGCTAGCAAAGGATGATCCGGATTCCACGGTTCCCACTTGGCAGAACACCGACAAGGACATCCCGGGATTCTCTGAACGGACTGCTCTTAAGCGGGGCGGCTACCTGGGTATCGAGGACTACAACAGGGATGCAGCGGTCGCCGAATGCGAACGGAAATGGGGGAAAAAATATGGGGACCGATTTGACCTAGCCGCGCCTTGGGGTACCAGGCCGGGGCCAGGTGGGAGCTGTGACGAATACCCTTTCAACGATACCTACCAAGGGGTCCGCTACACCCGGGACAAGGGGTCAAAGGATTATTCAGTAGCCGTACTCAACCTGAGACAAAACACCAACTTCGGAAGCGCCCAGAGCGTCTGGTATAGCAAAGATCGCGTGATCGACGGAGACAGATTCTTCATCAGATTCAAGTAAACAGTGATGCTCTGGCGCTTTCCGTCTGCGGGGCGCCAGAGCATCCAGCCACGATTGAGGTTCACATGGTCGAGATTGCACCTAGCTGGACGGCGGCTCTCAAGTACTACGAGGAGCTCTTGGCGCGTCATCTCGGCGTGGCAAGGCAGCAGTCATGGACCATTGTCCTGCCGGCCAAAGTTACGTCGCAGCAAGCCGTCGCCGAAATCGTCAGCGATGGCCGCCCCTTCAGAGTCGAACGCGGACATATTGGCGAGTACATGGACTACCATGTGGCCGATATTGTCATTGAAAACTTCGGGAAAGCGCTAGTTCTTTACGAGACAGGGTCCCAGCTCGCCTATGAACGGGTGACAGAAAAGCTGAGTACCCTGGGTGATGTATACGCCATCTACTGGGACACGCACGCTAACAACAGCCTTCGCCTTGCCCGGGCGGGCGAGATCCTCTTGGATCTTGACATTCTTGAACGCCAAACGTGGCCTTCGGAGAGCGTCAATATCCTGAAAGAGCTACGAATCTTCGATGCGACGGATAATGTACGGGCAGCTGCCATGGCCGTGCTGGATACCCGGTCAGGCTTCCGGCTCACCGATGAATGGCTGGAAACAACTCACGATTCCGCCATCTTCCAATGGCACCCATAACCAGGGGCTCTGACGTGTGAAAGCGGGCCTGACCACTATTTGTGACCAGCCCTCCAAGTTCGGTCCTGATTGCCTTAACTGTAAAGAACAGCACGCGACCGACTGGAGGACCTGGTCGCCGGCAGCAGCTGGGCCGCCAGCGCCGGTTCACCAAGGTGGCCGCCACGACGTGGCCTGCGGTGCTCGACCACGTGGACAGCCCGCAGGAGCTGGTGCATGCCGCCGATAAGGCGATGTTCCTGCTGTTGTACGGCTGCGCGGAGAAGCTGCTGCGCCGCGCTCTGGCCGCCGACCCTCATGCCGCTGACGGTCGGGCATCACAGGTGCTGAGTGAGCTGCTGGCCCGACAAGGCCGGATCAAGGCCCTGCGTGCCCTGGCCGACAGCGGAGACATCGTCGCCGCCGACAGCCTGATGCTGCTGCTGGTCAACCGCGGCCGCGCCGACGAGGCCATGGCACTGTGCCTGCGCGCGGGCAGAGCCAGGCTTGCCCATCCCTGGGTCGTCGCCAATCTGCTGGTCGAGCAGGGTCGAGAGGAGGACGCGCTGTCCTTCTGGCGTGCCCTCGCCGACAATGGGGACCCCGAAGCCGCTAATTCGCTGGCTGCGCTGCTGGCCGATCTGGGCCGACTTGATGACCTGCGCGCCCTGGCCGATGACGGTAACGACCTAGCTGCCCACCGGCTCACCGAACTCCTGGTCGAGCAAGGCCGGATCGAGGCCCTGCGCGCCCTGGCCGACGACGGCTTCCCCTACGCCGCCGACCAGTTGGCCAGCCTGCTGGTCAAACGAGGGGCGCCAGACCAGGCGATCGCTGCCCTGCGCGCCATCCCCGCGGTGGGGCGCCATCCCATCGTCGCCACCAGGCTGGGCGAGCTGCTGCTCGAGCAGGGCGAAGTGGACCAGGCCATCGCCGCCTTGCGCGGCCTTGCGCACACGGGTGATCCTTCTGTCGTCCGCCGGCTTCTCGAACTACGGGTGAAGCACGCCCCGTTGCGGGAACTGAAGGCCCTCGCCGAAACCGGCCGCGGCATGATCGGTGAACTGATCAACCTGCTCGCTCGGTGTGGCCGCGTCGACGACCTGCGCGTCCTGGCCGAGAAGGGGCATCCTCATGCCGCGCAACGGCTGGCTGAATGGCTGGCCGAGCAGGGCCGAACGGAGGAAGCCATTGCCCTCTTGACTCCTGTGGCCACCGAGGACCGGCCGAACGCCGTGGCATGGCTGGCCCGGCTTCTTGCCGAGCAAGGCCGCATCGGCGAGCTGTGCGACCTGGTCGAATCCGGTCACTTCACCGCGGGCTACCAGCTGGCCGAGCTAGGCCGCATCAACGAGCTCCGCGACTTGGCCGCCAGAGGCAACCACGTCGCGGCCGCCCTCCCGACCGACCTGTTCGGTCGGGAAGGCCGCATCGACGAGCTGCGCGAGCTTGCCGAGCAGGGCTACTACCCTGCCGCCCGGTGCCTCACCGAGCTGCTGGCCGAGCAAGGCCGTATCGCCGAGGTGCGCGAGCTCGGCATGGCGGGCCACGCCGACGCCATCCTCTGGTTGGCCAAGGCGGGCCGGACAGAAGATCTGTACCTGCTCGCCGGGGCGGGCGAGGACGGCGCCATCGGGCCGCTCGCCGCCCTGCTGGCCGGGCAGGGCCGGACACAGGAATTGCGTACTCTGATCGAAGCTGGCCACTACGAGGCTGCTCAGGAGCTGGCCGCGCTGCTGGCTGAGCAGGAGCAGGCCGACGAGCTGCGCGCCCTGGTCGACATCGGCGCGCCCTCCGCTGCCACTCGTCTGCTGAACCTGCTCATCAGGCAGGGGCGAGAGGACCAAGCAGACATGATCGATCGTTTCGGACTGCCGCTCCCAGATGACGCGTAACGGGCTGGCCTTGTACGACGGCACGCGTGTGGTGCTGCGGCAGCGCGGACAGGTCACCCGTCAGCTGCCGACCGAGCAGGTGTTCCCACGGGAACCGTTGCCCGGTGGGAGGCAGCAAGCGTCCGAAGGGGGCCAGAGCACTGGCATGGAGCCTCGCTCAAGCCGCCGGAGCTGCAGGCGCCCCCGAACGCGCTTACCGCCGAACTGCTCGCCGCCCGTAGGCATGTCCCCGCCGAGGTTGACCGGACGGTGCTCGGCACCGCCAACACCCGTCTTCGCAGCGCGTGGACGCCCTGACCGATGCCACTACCTCGGCGACGTAGTGCGCGAGCGCCGCTGCGAGGCGACCGCGCCAAGACCGCGCCGACGACTGCAGGGCCGACCACCGGTGCTGTTCCGATTCGCTGGCTACAGCAAGGCGGGGGCGGGTAGATTGAACGACATGGAAGCCGAACGTGAGATCTGCGAGACCGAGGAGAACCAGGTCTACAGCGATGAGCAGCGCGCCGCCACGCTGGCCACGCTCCGCGACATCATGGGCAGCCCGCCCCCGGCCGACATGCTTGCACTTCACGAGCGGCGCGACGAGGAATTCGCCGCGCGCCGCGCCGCGCACGCCGCCTGACGTGCTCGGCCGCGTCCTGGACTCCAGCGCGCTCACGGCCTGGGGCCTGCGTTCCAGCGCGTACGTGGACGCCGTCGTCTGGTCCCGCGCAGAGCACCAGGGCTACGTGGTGCCGCTCATCACGACCTCCGCTGCGCTCACCGCGGCGATCGCCCAGCTTCCCGACAAAGCCGTCCCGGTGCTGGACGCGCTCGTCGGCATGGACATCACCATCGTGGAGTCCCTCACCGCCGGCAGCGCTCCAGCCGTGGCCGAGATTCTGCGCACCGTCGCACCGTACGCGGCCGCGCAGGCGGTGACGGCCGCGTCCGTGGCCTACGCGGCACGTCGGCGCGCACTGCCCATCGTGACAGCCGACCCGGTCCCGCTCCGAGCGCTGTGGCCGGCAGCGGAGATCGATCTGATTCCTTAGCCTGCGTGTAGAGCGAGCCTCTTCCAACGGCGACAGCACACAGGCAGACCAGCACGACCCGCGACCAGCTCGACGCCGACGGCCTGCCGAG
The DNA here is from genome assembly GCF_053596515.1 of Nonomuraea sp. NPDC001684. Classification (NCBI taxonomy): domain Bacteria; kingdom Bacillati; phylum Actinomycetota; class Actinomycetes; order Streptosporangiales; family Streptosporangiaceae; genus Nonomuraea; species Nonomuraea sp. NPDC001684. The sequence continues at coordinate 37,729 of NZ_JBSFGJ010000009.1, read as the reverse complement.
CTGGTGCACCGAAGGATCATCTCGCGCGGCAGCCTGCCCCCAAAGACGCGAAGGCGCCGGCAAGGAGCCACGTCAGCGCCGAGCATGAGGGCATGATGGACGAGTACCGGCTGGTCCTCCTGGCGATCGAGTTCGGGGACGGCACTGCTACCGCGATCTCGGCGAGCCTCCCGGTGGTCCCCCGTGGCTGAGCGCCCGGTCCGGCTGATCATCGCCGACGACCACCCAATCGTCCGCGGCGGCATCCGCGGCATGCTCGCCACCGACCCCAGCTTCGAGGTGTGCTCGGCGAGGCAGGCGACGGCGCGCAGGCCGTCGAACTGGCCCGGGCTTTGGAACCTGATGTGATCTTCATGGATCTGCGCATGCCGAGAATGGACGGTGTCATCGCCATCAGGAAGCTGGTCGAGCTGGATCTGGCCGCTCGTGTGCTGGTCCTGACGACCTACGGCACCGACCGCGACGTCATCCCCGCCATCGGGGCTGGCACCACCGGCTACGTCCTTAAGGACACCGCCCCCGACGATCTCGTCCGTGCCGTCCGTACCGCGGGCGCGCGGTGGGGCCGTGCTGTCGCCCTCGGTGGCCACCCGCCTCCTCGGCCAGGTCCGTACCCCCCGCCGACCCGCTGAGCGCCCGCGAGCTGGAGACCCTCCGGTTTATCGCCGACGGTCACACCAACCCGGGAGGCCGCCGCCCACCTGTTCATCAGCCAGGCGACGGTCAAGAGCCACGTGCGGCACATCTTCGCCAAGCTCGGCGTCAACGACCGAGCCGCCGCCGTCGCCACCGCCTTCCGCTGCTGTCTGCTCACCACCGACGACAGCCGCTGATGACGATGACAGGCCTGGTCGCCGCGCTCACTTGAGCGCGTTCTCTGCTGCAAGGTGGAGGCCTTGCAGGTGACAGTGCCGAGCGCTGCCGTGCCGTGGGGGTCATTGCGGCACGGCAGCGGGGTCACACGAGCAGGCCTCCTCCACCACACCGGTTTGAAGGACGGAGAGTTCGAGTCGCAATTCCCGTCGCTCTGATGCGAATGGTGAAGGGCACTGGCACTCGTTGCGCTTTCTACGGCTGAATGTAGCCCGTGGCCGTGATCAGTGAACCATCGTTCCCGTTCCGAAGCTCGACGCGGCACGAGCCTTGGTTCCCGACTTGGAACACGTAGCTCTTGACCTCGTTCACCGCGGCGGTGAAGGCACCTTCGTCGCCGAACCAGCGGCCCGCCGAGCAGTACAGGTGGAAGTCGTAGCGGCCCGATCCGGGCGCGGTCCTGTAAAGCTGAGCCCGATAGTTGGGCGACCAGCCGCTCCAGACGATGCTGGCGCAGAGAGTGCCCTCCGAGAAGCTCACACACGAGTCAGTGGCGGCGTTCGCGGGAGACGCGCCCACGGTGATCCCTCCGGCGATGGCCAAGGCGGCAAAGCCGGCCGCGAGCGTGCGTCGGGTGATTCCCATCGTTGCTCCTTCTCCTGGGTTGACGATCGTGACGGGCTCGGACCCGTCCTTCCGGATTTCTGACAAGCTGTCTCTCGTTGGGGGCGCCTGAGGGCATCGTCAGCACCCGTAGCCCCGGATTCCAGGCTGCTGTGCCGGTGAACAAGCTCCCCGGCAGACATCGCCCTGCTCATCTCTGCCCGAGATCATTGTGAGCGCTGACCGGCCGCACCGCCTGTCCCGTATTCGCCGGGCAGACAGGGCCTGTCGCACCACGTACCTCGAGGTGTTTTGCACCACATACCTGGGCGGACGGTCCTGGCGGGCCAGTGCTTCCTTAGCCTGCCAGGAGAGCGAACCTTCCAATGGCGACAGCACCCAGGCGGACCAGCACAACCCACGACCAGCTCGACGCCGGCAGTCTGCCGAGCTGGTGCACCGAAGGATCGCCTCGCGCGGCAGCCAGCTCCCAAAGACGCGAAAGCGCTGGCAAGGAGCCACATCAGCGCCGAGCATGAGAGCATGATGGACGAGTATCGGGTGGTCCTCCTGGCTCCCGACTTCATCCCCGAGGAGTTCGGCAGCGACTTCGTCGACGCTTGTGAGGCACTGGGGTTGCCACCGCGCCCCGGCGGCTACACCCTCTACCTGCTGGATGAACTCAACGTCCGTACCACCCTCGTCGGAGCAGGCGCAAGCGTGGCGCTGCTCCGGGATACCTGGCCTGATCTGCGCCCCGATGATCCTGGCTGGATCGTGGCCGACCAGGCCGCGGTCGTGGGGCTGCTGGCAGGCCCGGACCTGGTCGCCGCGCGCGGTGGCTGGCCCGTGGAGCTGGGCGGCGACCCTCGCTGCCAGTTCTGCCGGAACCCCGAGGCGGCCTGGATCTACGAGGGCGCCGACGTTCGGGTCGCGCTGGAAGAATCGCCGCTGGGCATCGGCCCGCTGAACGTGGCCGGTGCCGAGGTCGTCGGCGTCATGGACTGGGCGACCTGCCGGGCATGCCACGAGCTCATCCAGACCGGTGGCCACCGCGCCTACGACCAGCTGCTGCACCGCTACGGCAGCGAACTGCCACCGATGCCGCTTCAGGTCGCATGGCGCGGGTTCTGGGTCAACCACCGGCGGCGAGCCCTGCCCTACCCTGGCCCGGAATGGAGCCCGGTCCGGCGGCGGATGATGGCCCACGCCATCCGCTCGCGGTGGTCGGCCTGGCGTGAGCGTTTCCCCCTCGACGGCGTCACCTTCAGCAGCGAGCCGCTGCCGGAACTGGCCGGCATGTCAGCCGCTCTGGACGCCGCACGCGCCTACCTGCAGGAGCCGCCGCCCTACGGCCGGATCCGCCTCTACCTCGACAGCGAGCAGCGGCCCGAAGTGGTGCGCGCTGAAGGCCAGGATTGGAGTCTCATCGGCGGGCTCGGCTGCGATCCGGCGGCCTTCGTCCTCCTGGACGCCGTCCCTGAGGCTCTGCATCCAGCACGCGGGGCCAGGACCACCGCCCTCCTGCATGCCTTGGCCGACCTCGCGCGGGCTCAGGATGAGGCAGTTCATCGTCGTTGAGAGCTCGCCATGCTCGGCATCGAGGTCGCGCCGTCTACTCCTGGCGGGGGTGGCGCAGATGTCCCATCTCTCGTTGCAGGACACGTCCACCCGTCATGACCGTACGAGGGCGCTCGCCCGCGGTCTCGAGAAGCAGCGGACGGGGATAGGACGTGTCCGAAGCCCGTGGACTTCTACGCCGGCCCGGAGGAAGAAGGATCTTCGCATGCTGCCGGGTTCCGCCACTTGCCGGCGCGCGCGGAATAGTCGGCCAGGGGCCGCTCGCGGCCAATAGGGCTTGGTCTGCCGGTTGGGTGTCGCTCAAAGAGAGAGGCGCCCAGATTCTCTGACACCGCCATACCTGTGCCACGATCGCTCACAGAGCGAGCTCAAAGTCAGTGCGTCCGGGGAATGCATGGGGGCTCACTGTCGCTTGCGTTTGAAATGTTTCGTCTCGACGTCAAGCAGGTAGACGTCACGATATTTGTTGATCCAGTCGTCGTCGAATGTACCGATTGTCTCAAAGAATGGACCGGTGGACGTGCCGTCAGCCCGGACCACCACGCTTTCGTCTCTTTCCTTGACTCGCGTGTGGATCACTAGTTCCCATAGACACCAGCAGTCGCCCACTGCAGTGATTCGCCATTCTTTCGGTTCTCCTTCTGCAAGAAACGTGGTTCGAGAAGAAAACAGTGCAGAGAGCGTCGAATCATCGTTGACCACCATGGGTTTGGGCTGATCGTTTCCGGACTTGAGACTGAAGACAACCGTCTCAATCGGCTCGCCACCCTGGGCAGGAACTTGCAACAATGCGCCACGGGGAAGATCTAGCCGCTTCTTGACCCGCAGTTCGATGCCGGTGATCAGTGCAGGCAAGCGCCGGTTCCCGGTGAGAGTAAGCAGGTAACTTCCCGCCCACCCCTGATACTCGGCTTTTATGCTGCCATTGAAGAATAGCCTTCGGCCATTCATTGCAGCGAGCATGGGCGTCCACTTCTCCGGGCTCGACCATCGCGTATTCTCGATTTGAGCCTTTTGTGTTGCTGTCAAGGGATTCGGGAAGACCCAAGTGAAGCCTGCGTCATCGGAGCTCGCCTCCTTTACTCTTGCGATAAGCGAAGGGCCTTCGCCAAGCTCACGATCCTTTGCGTTCTCAGCCCCCTTCTGGGCACGTCCCTCTTGAAACGGAGCTATGATCACCGCTACAGCCAGTAGCGCCAGCCCCACACCTACGCTCATCAAGACCTGGAATTTACGCTCACTGAACCAAGGCTTCGATTCTGACGATTGTCCAGCAGTCGAAGACGCTGATTTCTGTTGTGGCCTTGAGTCGCCACGGCCAGAACGGTTGCGCCTTTGGCGTTTCTTGGCTGTCACGCAATTCTCCTTCCAGTCGCCTACGTAGTTCTGCGACGGAAAGATCAACGAGGGCTGTGGGACGATGTTAGCCCGATCCTCGAAGCGAGCCAAGAGCGGCGCAGAAGCTTCGAGCCATTTCGGCCTCTTTGGGCGAGACAAACCCGAACGTGCGGGCGCCGACAGGGGCAGATTCACGCACTCATTCAGGGAAGGGCGAAACAGATGCCGTTTCCTGCCGTAATGCACCAAAAGTACCGGTTGAACAGGGCTTTGTGAGGCATACCCCTGGTCAGGGTCCTGCGCACCGCCCGTCTGGCAATGACGACGAGACGGGGCACGTTCGTAGGTCACTCAAGAGCGGCAGCCCGTCCTACCGATGGCCCAGACTGCCCGAGCACAGCGGGAGGCGGCGCACAGCGAAGCTGACCCTGGCTGGCGATGGCCGTACGAGATCGGCGGACCCTCCAGGGCGGCAAATCGGTTGCCCAGAAACGAACGGGCCATACAGAATCGCCACCGTGATCTCTCAATGTCGCGACCACCACCCTCCGGACATCGCCGGCCACATTGAGGATCTGCCTTGCACTACGCCATCGGTGACTACAACCCCGAACACGAGAGCGCCTGGCTGCGCTGCCGCGTTCTGTCCTTCCTGACAACCGCCTACTTCGACGACGTCGTTACGAGCAAACCCGCGATCCTAGCTCCCGGGTTCGAACTCATCGCACAGGACGGCGGCACTCTTGCCGGAATCCTCGACGTCGCCATTGACGGTGAACTGGCGACCGTTGAAACCATCGCGGTGCATCCTGACCATCAACGTCGGGGCATCGGCCGCGCTCTCCTCGGCCAGGCCCGTGCCCGAGCCCGCAAGCTCGGCGCACGCACGCTCGACGCCTGGACGAGGGACGATCCGGCAACATTGCGCTGGTATCGAGCCAACGGCTTCACCGAGAGTGAGCACTACCTCCACGTCTACGCCAACTACTACACCGAATCCGGAGAGCCGGACCGGGCCATTGGTGCGCGTCAACCGGGACTACGGCCCATGGCGATCTTCGCGCATGCCAGCTTGCAGGACGAGCACACGATACGCGCGCAGTTTGCCCGAGTTCACGTCTGTCGGCGCTTCGTCTCAACGCTCTGAAGCACCCCCCGACGTCGTCGGCGTTATGGACTGGACGACCTGCCGGCCCAGTAATCACATACGGCTTGAACCGCACGAATGGAGCCTTCGGCAGACGCAGGCGGAGCACAGCCACCTGATGCCGCAACACAAGCATCTCCGCGTCCTTGGACAGCCGCGCTCGGGCAAGCAGCGCGATCCAGCCGATTACCCCGTATGGCGATCAAGTACAGCAGCCGCAGAGCCCTCCTGCGATCCTGGCGGAACTGAGCCGCTGAGCGCGGCAAATCCCCGATCAAACCCTGTGACCCAGTTTTCGGCACCCACGCCCTTCTGGATCTACACCGGCCAAGTCAAGGAACAACCAGCCGCTCAGCCACGGCTGCTCCATCGGTCAGGTGCAGAATCTCACCGACGGCGTGCTCGGCGTGACGCGCGGCGGCTACGTCTGCTACTGACCGCGCCCTCGACCTGTCACGGGGGGCCGCTCCCCGCGGTAAGCCGATCGCGCACTGTGGCCGCCCGGCTCGCCGCAGCCCGGAACTCCTCCTCGCGTCCCAGGAGTTCGAGGACCTCGGCGAGGGTGTCCAGCATGGTCGCGAGGTCCGCGTCGTGCGTAGCGGGTTCGTCGTGGGCCAGCCGTTCCAGGATCTCGGTGGCCCATCGCGCCGGTGCCAGCGCCTGGGCCGGGCTGAACCACCGCAGGTTGGTCGCCAGGAGGTGCAGGGTCGCGGCGAGGGCGAGGTCGTTCGCGTGGTGGCCATCCCGTACGAGGTGCTGGTAGATGCGGGCGGCCTCGTCGGCCGTGGCGGCGGCCCCCTCATGGCGGCGCATGTCTCCGGCCTTGTGCGCCTGGCGTTTCAGCGCGGCCGCGAGGTAGTCCAGATGCTCGGGCGAGCCGCCGCACGCCAGCCGACGACGAACCGCGATGGCCTCCTCGCCGGCGGCCAGGGACTGCCACGGCCGGCCCATGATCCACAGCGCTTCCGCGATCGTCTTCAGCGTGACGGCCAGGCCGTGATCACGCTCGTGCGCGTCACCGCGGGAGCGCCGACGGTAGGCCGCCGCGATCTGCTCCAGCAGGGCGACGTTCTCCTCCCGCGCCTGGTTTTCGTAGGCGCCCACGGGGTGCTCATCGGAGGTCTGGCCCAGCACGTTGAAGGCCATCGTGGTCAGCGTGGCGTAAAGGCAGTACTCCAGCTGGTGGCTGCTGTCCCTCCGATGAAGTTCGGCGGCGAACTCGCCCATCATGTCGAGTGCTTCGTCCCACCTGCCCAGCATCCCCAGGATGCTGCCGCTGGCCATCAACTGGTCGATCCAGTCGTCGTTCTCGATGCGTCTGAGGAGGTCGGCGTGAACGCGCTGCACGGCCAGGACAAGATCCCATTGTTCCAGCCGGCGCAGATAGAAATTGAGCACGTAGAGGGTGCCGGACACCGCGATCGCCCGGGTGACGGGGACGTCCCGCGCCTCCTCGTGCAACACCGCCAAGGCTGTCTCCAAGCCGGTCTCGACGTCCTTCCCGGTGCCTTGGAACCAGATCAGGCCGAGAACCACCGCGGCCGTGTCCTCAAAGGCGGCGCTGCCGTCGGGGTCCTTGAGCCGGTCCAGCCGGTGACGGATCCGTACAGCCTCCTGGAACGCGGCGCGCGCCGGTTCGGCGCGGCCCAGCCGCATCAGCACCCCGGACTGAATGGTCAGCGTGCTGTGCAGGTTCTCCTCATGGACGGACTTGGCCGGGTGCTCATGGACGAGCTTGCGCAGCATCTCCACGGACTCGCGGGCCAGGGCTTCGGCCTGCTCCGGTTCCGAGGCCACCAGGTTCCCCGCCAGGCCCCCCAAGGCGATCGCGACGTGGTCGAGCGACTCCTCGTCGAGGCCGTCCCTCTCGTGCACCAGCCGGCCCATGATCTCGACGCCCTCTCGTGCGAGGGCCAGTGACTCCTGCCCCGCTCCGAGGTGCGGCCCGCACAGGGCGGCCACGAAGATCGCGACGGCTAGGTTCCACTGGTGTTCCGTAGGATCGTCGTCGGCGAGGCGGCGGTAGATCTCGATGGCCTCCCGGAACGTCGCCAGCACCTCGTCCGGCTGGGCCCGGTCGGATCGCAACGCGTCGCCGCCGGCTGTCAGCGTCGCCGTCGCCGGCCAGTCGTCCACGACGATGTTCCCGACGAGCAGGACCATCGCCAGTCCGAACGCCGACTCGGCGAGCCTGGGGTCGAACGTGCGCGGGTCGGCCGCGGCCAGCGGCCGGTACAGCGTGATCGCCTCGGTGAGCGCGGCAGCCGCCTTCTCCTTCTGGCCAACCTTGGAGAGCCGCTGGCCCAGGGCCTGATACATCCTGGCGCGGGCGGCAGGGTCACTGAGCGTCGGCAGGCGGTGACGGGCGAGGTGCTCGGTGAGGGCGGCGGCGGCGACGGCGAGGCCATCGGGCGCGTCGTCCGGTTCCTGGGGGAGGAGCCGTTCGAGCGCTTCCAAGGTGGGGTTCAGGTGGGGCCAGCGTTCGGCGGCCGCGGTGAGAAACGTGATCGTCCGGGCGGCGTACGGCGCCAGCGCCCCGTCACCGGGTGCGCTGAGCAGCGCCTCGGGGACGTCGGCCGCCCATGCCTCCGGCAGCTGCTCGGGCAGGTCGTGGCCGGGTAGGCACAGGGCCAGGAAGTCCTCGGCGAGCCGGTCGGGATACAGGGGCTCCAGCACGGTCCGGGGGTCAGCGGGCGGGTAGCAGAAGGTGTGGTCGGCCAGCACCCGGTCGGCGTCGCCGCCGACGCCCACGGTGTCCAGGACCGCTTTCGCGTCCTGGTAGCCGAGGGGGCCGGTGAGCACCGCGGTGAACACGGCCCGGCGCATCCGCTCCGGGGGCGTGCCGAACGCCGTGCGCGCACCCGCCAGAGGATCGGCGGTGCCGTGCAGGGCGTGCCAGTGGTGGCTCTCACGCTCCAGCAGGTAGACGGTCAGCGCCGGCATGTCCTCGTGCGGCCCGGCGGGCTGGGGCGCACGGCGCGCATGGCGGTCGACGGCGACCAGCGCCGCGGTGTGGACGGCGAGGGTGAGGCCGAACTCCGCCCGTCCCAGCCAGTCGGGCACGCCGATTACCGAGGCGTCGGGCAACCCGTAGCAGCGGGCGAAGCAGTCACGGGCGGCCACGAACATGCCGGCGCGGGCGTCCTCGGCGCTTGGCAGCGCGCCAAGCTCACGGGCGGTGCAATTCCCGGCCGGCCAGCCGGCCTGGACCAAGGCGTGGCGCAGGGCGGGCCAGACATGCTCGTTGCGGGCGAGGAGCAGCACCCGTACCGGCACGTCCTGGTCGAGGACCTTGTTGCTGACCAGCCACGTCAGGTGGGCGAGGGGCCAGCGGTCGGCGTAGTCGACCAGCATCAGCAGCCCGCGGGCGGCTCCGAGGCGCAGGTCGTGGCTCGTCTGGTCCTCGGCATCGACCACCAGGGACGCGGCGTGCTCGGCGACGATCACCTTCCACCCCTGCCGGGCGGCCGACGCGGCGACGTGACCGGCCAGGCGCGTCTTGCCCTGGCCGCCGGGGGCGTGCAGCCAGCGAACCGCGCGGCCGTCACCGCTGTCGCGCCACGCGGTCAGCTCGCCGACCTCGTCGGCGCAGCCGGTGAAGTCCACGATCGCGTGGCGGGCGTTGAGCAGGTGGCTCGGCTGGGCGGGCAGCCCGTGGCGGTCGCGCGCGACATTCGAGGCCGTGCGTCCACCGGCCTCCCTGAGCAGGTAGACCGGCCTGCCGTCGCCGAAGACGTGCAGGTCGGCGCCCATCACGCCGTAGCCGAAGCCGGCCTCCACCTGTACGTCCTGGCGGGCGTTGAGCCCCCTTTGACCGAACAGCCCGTCCGTCACCGTGCGGGGTCCGCGCCGCCGTCCGCCCTGTCCTGCTGCCGGGCGGGGGCGTGGTCGTGGTAGATGAGGTCGCCTCCCTGGACGGCGAAGCTGCGAGCGTTGTCGCGGGTGATGTTGTACTGGTTCTGCTGCACCTGCCGGTGCTCGGGCAGGGTGTCCCGGATGTGGGAGATGAGCTGCCGAAGCTCGGTCTCGGCGCCGGGATGTTCCTTCAGCAGCCGCACCAGCTCCATCTGCCAGAGCGGCAGCAGCCGTCGCCGGGCCTCATCGGGGTCGCCGTCCTGCTCCACCAGGCCGACGTTGCCGTCCAGCTGGGCCTCGATGGCCGCCTGACGCTGGGGCCCCTGCCGGCCGAACAGCCTGGCCATGCCGTTGCGGGCCCCCTGCCAGGCATCGGTCGCCATCGCCTCCACCAGGGCCGCACCGCCACTGGCGGCCAATGCCGTGAGCGCTTCGGTCAACATCGGCTGCTCCTTTGTCTCATGCCCCTACGGCGGTGCGGACGGAAACCCCGAATCCAGCTCAATACTGACCGGGCACGGATGGACGCGTCAGGGAAACGACCAAGAACGCGCCGCCGTCGGAAAGCGCCTACCAGAACGCGCTCACTGTCCTCCACGCCCGTGCCCGTCCACGACGATGACGGCCACCGGCCGGCAGGGACTCGACACCGCGGCCCCGACCAGACCGCGGCGGTAACGTCTGCTCCCGACGCCCACGGAACGTGATCGAGAACTTCCGCCCAAGGAGAGCGAGCCGCACATGACGGTCGGCAGGTGCACCCACGACATCGAACTGCACGATCACACCGTGACGAAACGCTATGCCTCGTGGGAACGCGGAGAACCGCGCCGGGAGTGGACCGCCCTTTGCCTGCTCGCCGAACATGCACCGGGCCTGGCTCCCGAACCGGTCGAAGCCGCCCTCGAGTCCGACCCTCCGCTGATCGTGATGAGCCGGCTTCCCGGCCAGGTCGTGCGCGGCATGAACGCCACCGGTGAGCAGATCGCGGCCATCGCCGCCGCGCTGAACCGGCTGCACCAGATCCCTCGCGCTGTCGTGGACGGCGTCGCGTCCGCCCCTTGGGGGCCAGCGACGGCGGTGCGCAAGATCCGCGCCTTGGCCGATGCACACCCCGATCTCGGCCATGATGGGCTCGTTCGGGAAGCCTTCCGCGTCGGGGCCGCGTGGGTGAACTCCAACGCTCCCGACCAGCTCCTGGCCAATCCGTTCCCGCCGGTCCTCGGCCTGGCCGACGGCAACCACGCCAACATGCTGTGGGACGACCTCGATCGAACGGTGCGACTGATCGACTGGGAAGACTCAGGTCGCAACGACCGGGCCTTCGAGCTCGGGGAGCTCACCGAGCACATCTCCCGGCTCGACGGGACGCTCGATATCGGCCTGCTGCTGGACAGCCTCGACCTGACCTGGCAAGAAGCCGAGCGCGTGCACAGCTTCCGCCGCCTGATCGCCCTCGGCTGGTTTCTCCAGCTCGGGCCCGACGGACCGGCCACACCCCACAACCCGCCCGGCACCCTCCAACGCCAAGCTGAGCGCATCCTCCGCCTCTTCACCTGACCAGGACCCCCATACGAGAGACGGCCCAGCAAGGCGGGCACAGCAGACTCTGAGCAGGGGACGGGGGTCAGGTGCGCAGCACGGTGGCCACGGCGTAGGCCAGATGATCGGCAGCTCCACGGGCGGCTGCCGGCTGCCGGGTGAGTGCACCGCCATCATGCATAAGACTCGCCAAAGCGATGGAGTGGGGCATCACCCGAACGTCAGCGACACCGTCCTCCCGAAGAACCTCACGAACCTCGGCCAACTGGTGAGGGCTGATGTGGTTGGGGGTGCGGGAGATGAGGATGACATCGGCCGGAACGGGCAGTAGGCGGAGCTGGCGGGTGATCTCGTGGGCCACCACGGCGGGCGCGAGCGGATGATGCCGCGTCAGCAGCAGGTGGTCATACGACTGGGTGAGGTCGTCGCTGGCTTCCAGCGCGGCCGCCCAGACCGGGTGGTAGTCCTGCCACAGCTTCTCGCCCCACCGCGCAACGGCTTCCCCGTCGATGTGACCGAGGAACTCCTCCACATAGTGGGCGTCGGCGACCGTTGCTCGCCGGTCATCGACCGGTCCATCTGGCTCGTCATGAGCTTCCATCCAGTGGCGGGTCGCGCGCTGCCACAGGCCGGGGTGGCGTCGCTGCCCTTCCTTCTGGAGGAAGGCCAGGAAGTCCTGCCGCCAGGCGCGAGGGTCGGTCTCGCCGTCCTCCAGGCGCTCGTCGGCGCTCCACACCAGCTCGGCTACGTCGTCGGCGTCGATGGACGCTGCGGGCAGCGAGTCACGCCACCATTCGTCGACCTCGTCCGGATCGTGGATGTCATAGACAGCCGGGTCGCCGTCCTCGTCGCGGTCCAGCACGTAGCACGCGAAGGCTAGGTCCAAGAAGTCCAGCAGGTGCCGCATCGGGGTGGTGCGGGTGAAGCCGGCGAACCGTTCATCCAGCCAGGCCATCAGCTGCACCCAGTCCGGCCGAAGGTCCACCACTTCCGTGCTGGTCCACGGCATCGAGCCCGGGACCAGCGCAATGACTGCGTCTGCGGCGTCGAGCACGGCCTGGTGCTCTAGCCGGAATCCGGCGTCGACGACCACGACGTCGGCCCGGCCGCGCGCGTCGTCCAGCGCGACATCCAGCGCGACATCCAGCGCGACATCTTGGGCGTCGGCCAGCAGCCCGACGGTGATGGGCAACTCAGCCGTCAGATCCTGCCACTGCCCAGGTGCGGAAGGCGGCACGAGCCCGAACCGGTGCAGACCACTGTGGTCGTCGGCGAATCCGAGCAGCGCGACGCTGGTGCCGCCACGGGCGAGCGCGGCCGCCAGCGCCAGAGCGCTGGTGGTACAACCCAGTCCGCCGCGGCCGTTGCCGGAGACCACCGCCACCACCCCGCGCACCCGCTCACGTCCGCCGATCGGACGCGCCCGGATCTGCTCTGGACGAGGCCCTTCCACCTCACACCGAGAACCGCCGGCTCACTGCGCCAGAGATCCGTAAGCTCTTCCACGGGGCGGATCCAGACCTGGTCGTCGACCGTCAGACCGGCCGGGCCCGGCCCCTGTGGCGAGCAGCCAAGATCGTGCATACCCTCACCGACGCCGACGTGCACACCGAGGCCAAGCGGTTCATCCGCGGGGATCAGGGCATCGCCAACGTGCAGCCTCACCGCTACGCCGGCCTCATCGGCATCCTGGTCGACCTACCGTGGCGGTGGACCAAGCCGGAGACTACCGACACCGCCCGCAACGCCTGGCGTAACGGCGGCGTCCTATCGGAGGAAATTTTCGACGCCTGGGACAGCCCCGTCTACGAACGCGTCGACGAGCTCATCAAGCTGGCGGAGGCCGACGACATCTCCGCCAGAATCACCCTGCAGGTCCTGGCTGGCACTGCCCTGCTGGCTGACGGCATCCTCACTCGCGACCGTGGCAGCAAGCTCGGCTCGGACGGAGTGACCTACCGCGCCACCCCACCGGTCCTGCTGTCTTCCTGGGCCGCCACCCGACATGGCCGCCTGCAGGCTGGTCAGATCATCCGCACATTCGACCACACCCGCGCCGGCGGTTCTGGGACCGGCCGCATGACTGGCGCCTCCTACACCTACTACCTCGTTGACCAGAGGGGGCGTCCGATCCGGTCCGGTCAGGGCGTCACGGATCTCCTCGAAGGGCACCTGTTCGAGCAGGCCGACCCCGAACGGGCCGCTGAAGGGCGCAAGAAGATCCGTGAGGATAAGCAGGCCGCCAAGCTGTCGCGTGAGGAGAACAACGAGAACCGCCGCTCCACGATCAACGACCTCATCGGGCGCGCCGCAGCCGCCGTCGAACAGCTGACGGGCGAGGTGTCCGACTACCCGGCCAAACTGACCGAACACCCCTTCGGCCGTCGGGCTGACTGGAAGCTCATGGTCGACAAAGCCCGTGAACTCGGCGACGCCCTGCTGCTGCTGCAGGCTCCCCCCCGCTGACCCCGAGCCCCGGCTGTTCGACGACGAGGATGACGAATGAGCACCCGTCCACGGCGTCTGGCTGCCAGCCACCCCACCGCGGTCATGTGGCACCGGCTTCTCGCCTCCACCCCCGTCAGCCGCGCCCTCACTGCCCCCGGCACAGCCCATCTGCAGCCTCTGGCCTGGCCGCTACCAGTGCGATTGCCAGCTGACCTGCCGCATGGCCCGCTGCTTTACCTCACCCTCGATGCCCAGGGCGGCTTCCGCTACGTCGGGCGCACCATCCAGCCTCTGGCCATCCGCATAGGCCGACACCGAAACGACAGACCTGAGATCGCCAGTAACTGGTGCTGGGCACTCGTCGCCGACATCACCCTTGGTGCCGCGGCCGCTGCCGAGGAATGGATCCGCGCTACCCTCCAGCCCCCCCGACAACCGCATCCGCGCCTCAGGCTGGAGCTCCCCCCGGCGGACCTGAGCTTCCCTCATGTCTGCCTGGGCCGCGTGCCGTGAACAAGGTGCAGGTAGGATGCGCGCGTTGAGGGCGGCGCACCAGTGCGCCGCCCTCAACGATCACCATCGTGATCGGTGCCTGCACGCTGCTCGCGGCGGCGATCACCTGGGCGGTCACCCGCCGCCGACCCAACTCATCCACCCGAGGCTGACCACGCCCCAGCCCGCCGCCCGGCCGCCGCCGGTCTCTGCGCGCACACCGGCCGCGCCCGCCTGGGCTACGACCGGGCCCGCGTCCTGCCGGAGAAACACGCCGGCCTCGATCTGCACCAGCTGTGCCACAGTGCCGCCACCCACCTCGGGGACGCGGGGATCCCGCTGCAGCTCATCATGGGCAGGACCCGGCACAAGAACCCCCGCGCTGCCATGCGCTACGTCAAGCCTGGGCCTGAGGCAATCGCCAAGGCCACCGAGGTCCTGGCGCCCCGCCGCCGCACCCATTGATCAACTGGGTGGCGGCTCCGATACCGATGGTATCTTGGGTTCTTGGTGCCTTCCCGCAGGTCAGAGGCCGATGATCTTGTCAGGCCCGTAAGGCGCGTTAAGTCGAAGTCGGGCCTGGGTGTTCGGCAGAGCTCACGAGGCCGGTTAGGGCAATATCAGAGGCTGGCTGTCTGGTCAGATGCTGCGCCGGCGGTACTGAGCGAGTCGATGTATCCGACGCACGGCTGTACTGGTCACGGTCGATAGGCGGTGGAGGTGTCGGCTCATCTGGCGGCGGGCCATGTGTCGGCTGTCAAACTGGATGGTCGGGTGGTGTGGCTTGCGGGGCATCCAGGGAAGATCGAACCGAATTTTGGCGCTAGCGCCGACCGGCTCGCCAGTCACTCAGAATGCTGAGGGCAGCGCGGGGAACGAGGGCGGACTGCCATAGGCGGTGGAGGGTGCTTCGCCGATTGGTCGGTCAGCCCGTGGACGTAAGTCGCCGATGGCGGCATGCCCGATCAGCCGAGCGTGACAACTCTTCGAAGGCCTGTGGCGTCTCACTCTTGTCACGATCCATCCCCCGAGGAGTCTTTGTGCTCAGACGCCTGCTCGTGTCCACTCTCCTGGCCGGTTCCGCCCTGGTCGCTCCTGCCGTGGCCGCCGTGCCCGCTTCCGCGGCCGTCCACGTGAACGCCGTTGCCGCCTCCTGCTACCGACAGGTCGGCTCCCACTGGGAGTGCATCACACCGGGCGCCTTCTGCCCGAAGGCGGCGCACGGGAGGTACGGGTACGCGAAGGTGACGAAGGTCCGCTACAAGTGCACCTACAAGAGCTATGACCCGTACTGGCGGTGGCGGCGCGCCTGAGGCAAGTCGTACGCCACGAAGCCCTCGCCCGAACCCTGGTATGAGCCTGGGGCGGGCGGGGGCTTTCTCTTGCTGGCGGCCCGAGGCACCGTTCCAGGCGCGAGCCGGATGGTGGTCTTGCCACGGAAGCCTGGGGCTCGTGGCGATGACGGGATCGGGAGCTTGGAGGACCAGCTGCCGGAGGGCGGCGGAATCGCAAGGAAAGCGTCACAGCGTGACCAGCCGCGAAGGCGGGGTCTGCGGTCAGGGGTCGGCGAGGTTGCCTTCCCCCGGTGCGAGGCTCGATCAGGCCGAGAAGACACTGATCACCTGGCTCCCCTGGCAACGGCCGGAGTGACTGTGGCCAGGAGTGAATTCCAAGGCGCCCCCTTGTGCCGTCAGCGCCTACGCCACTGATGACCCGTGCTGCGCCGGAAGCTTCCTGGCCGCTCGGCTGGTCGGGCGTCCGACTCTTCGGCCGGTCCCGGCCGGCCGAGCAGCCAGTCAGCGTCAGTTCGTGGGCTTCGTGGTCGCAGCTAGGGCTGGGCTGGCGGGACGGGCAATGGCGCGTTGGGGCAAGCGGCGGCGATGGACGTCAGCGTGTCCTTCTCTCGCTGGTCGGCCGACAGGCCCCAGTGCCGTTTGATCGCGGTCCACTCGCTGATGTAGCGGCAGCGGACGGCGTCGATGGGGAGCCAGTCGGCCGGGTCCTTGTCGGCTTTGCTCCTGTTGGAGCGGGCGGTGACCGCGACCAGGTGCTCGGGAGCGTCCAGGTAGTTGGCGTACGCTTCGCGCCGGGCGGCGCCCCAGCTGGAGGCGCCCGAGTCCCACGCCTCGGCCAAGGGCACGAGGTGGTCGACGTCGAGTTTGCCGGCGTCGTCGACGACGGTGTCGTCGTAGTAGCTGTACCAGGCGCCGCCGGATAGCTTGCACTGCGCGCCCACCGTGGGGGCGTCGATCGCCTCGGAGATGAGCACCTCGTATCGGGCTGAGCAGCCGTTACCGTCGGCGTCGACCCAGTGCTTGAAGCTTGTGCGCTTGTAGCCGTCACGGCTCTCGGTCGCGACGGGCAGGTCGGCGACGGCCTGGTGCAGCAGTGGGGGCGGCGCGGCCAGTGCCTGGGACGCCGTGGCGATGCCACTGGGGGGTGCCGCTACGGCGGTAGCGGGGGCCGCGGTGGTGATGGCGGCGGTGATGAGAAGTGTGCCAGCAAGGAATGCCGCACGGCGTAGGGGGAGATGCACGTGTACCCACCTCTGTTCACTGATCACTTAGCGTAGCTATTGTGTACGCTAAGCAATCACTCGGTGGGTGCGACGTCTCTAGCGCTGCAGAAACACTCACGTGTCACTGGCGCCACCTTGTGTCCTCTTCTGCTTTAGGGTCTCGTTCGTCATCGCCCCTGCCTTGATGATCGGCAAGGCACTGAGGAACGCGGCCGGGTGACGCTCTCAATTCTCATGGGTGGCCTGGAGGGAAACACTGCTACCTCTCAGGGGCCCGAATTTTCACCTTATGAGCGCTGTAGGGGAGGATGGGGCCAGACACATCCAGTCGCGCCTGGCCCTTTCCCGCCCGTGACGGCTAACCTATTGTCATCCGGTGCACCCACAGCACGAGCGAGACCGCTCCCGCCGTGGCGAATACCAGGATGCCGAGGCGGACGGTGCGGCGTGTGCTTGCGAGGCTGCTACGCACCGTCCGCCCAACTTCGCTGATCATGAACGTTCTCCAGTCGGGATCTTCATCCGGCATGCCTTCCTCCTTTCGCATGGATCAGCTTGCACGTACGGGCAATAACGTAGACGGTGAACACGATTTCCACCACCTTCACCGAACGCTATTCTGGTGAACTCAGCGACATCCTCGAGGGAAGCTTCTATACCGCTGGGGGATAAATGATATCCGTATGTGGAATTATGTCGAGATCTTGACATGTCAAATGCTAGGCACTTCCTATATGCTCCGTTGCACTCTAGGAGGTGGATGATGGCCGGACATGAGGACGAGGTGGAGCTGTCACAGGCGCGGATCCTGGGTGCTCGCAATAGTTCTACGCTGCCTGCGCGGGCACTGACTGCAGTCAGAGAGGCAACACGCATTTCGACGATCCACATCGCGGTCTACCGCAACGGCACCCCTGTGACGTTTCGGTACTACGCCGTAACGTGCACCTACAAGATGCAGGAAGAAATCAAGATCACTAATCGGGATGGCAGTGAAGGGAAGATCACTAGACCGATAGAACGACAGGAAGAGACTCACTTATGGGAGATTCAGGGCATCCGTCGCACTCGCCCTGAAACGTCAGGTTCATGGGTCTATGCTGACCCTCGTTCCGCCGCGTCCGCTTTTGCCTATCTTCTTATGACACCCGCGGGGATGTGGGAGGAGGACGAAGCAGGAGAAATTGTGGATCTCCGTGACATGCTCGGCAAAGTACTTCAGCTGGCAGGAGTCCGCACCACCGGAGCTGTTCCTAGTGTCCCATTGGACGATTCCGATACAAAGGCTACCAGGCTAGCAGAGCTTGCCACAACAGCCGTAGAGGCAAAGAAAGGCGACGTTTCACCCCGCATCCGGAAAAGGATTGCAGTAGCTCTGCACGAAGCCGGGGAGAGGAATATACGCCGCATAAGCAGCCTCACAGGCCTGTCGCGCGAAACTGTCTACAAGGCGTTACAGGACGAAGGTGTCGAGCGCTAATTTCTCACGTCTTGCAACTCAGTGCGCGAGAGAGACCCGGTAAAAAGATTTGGCGTTGCGGCGCCAGCAGTCCGACTAGTACTACAGCGAGCTTTTGAGATCTGTAGCGTTGGGGCATGCTGGAGGACTTAACCGCTGCTGATCTGCAGGAGTGGGTTGCTGGGCTGGATGTGCTGTTCGGGCGGGTGGCCGGCCGGTTCGCGCGAGTGGAGCCGCGTCGGCAGGCGCGGGCCTACCTGCTGGGATTGCTGGCACCGATCGAGCGGAAGAACAGCTGGCAACTGGCCGAGGCGGCCGGGGACCCAGCTCCGGATCGCATGCAGCGCCTGCTCAACAGCGCCCACTGGGACCCCCATCAGATGCGTGTGGACCTGCGCGAGTACGTGATGGAACACCTCGGCCACCGCGACGGCGTGCTGATCGTGGACGAGACCGGGTTCCTCAAGAAGGGCGACAAATCGGCCGGGGTGCAGCGCCAGTACTCCGGTACCGCAGGCCGGGTGGAGAACTGCCAGGTGGGCGTCTTCCTGGCCTACGCCTCCCCGCTCGGGCGGGCACTGATCGACGCCGAGCTGTATCTGCCCAGGTCCTGGACCGACGATCGTGACCGCTGCGCCCGGGCCGGCATCCCGGCCGGCGTGTCCTTCGCCACCAAGCCGGCGCTGGCGCGCACGATGCTGGCCCGCGTGCTGCAGGCCGGCTTGCCGGTGTCGTGGGTCACCGCAGATGAGGCCTACGGCCTGGACTTCAAGTTCCGGCGTTTCCTGGAAGAACACCGCCTCAGCTATGTGGTGGCGGTGCCCAAGAGCCAATGGGTCGGCACCGACTGGGGTGGGGATCGCGCCGACACCGCCACCGCCCAGGCCCCCGCCGAGGCGTGGAAGCGCCGCTCCTGCGGCCGCGGCGCCAAAGGCGAGCGGTTATATGACTGGGCACTGGGATCGGTGCGTTTCGAGGTCGAGCCCGGCTATCAGCGTTGGTTGCTGGCCCGGCGCAGCCTGACCCCCAACACCAAAGGCGAACGGGAACTGGCCTACTACCTGTGCTACGCCCCGGCCGGCACCAGCCTGGAGGAGCTCATCGCCGTCGCCGGCAGCAGGTGGGCCATCGAGGAATGCTTCCAGAGCGCCAAGAACGAGACCGGCCTGGACCACTACCAGGTCCGCCGCTACGACGCCTGGCACCGCCACATCACCCTGGCGATGCTCGCCCACGCCTACCTGGCCGTCACCGCCGCGCACTGCCCAAAAGCCCGCGCGGGCTGGTCCGCCTCACACCAGCCGAGATCCGCCGTCTCCTGGCACACCTGACCAGCACCCTCGTCCCACCTCTCGCCAAGGTCCTGGCCTGGTCCCACTACCGACGCCTCCATCAGACCCGCGCCAGGGCCAGTCACTACAGAAGACACCGGCTGAAACATTTCGAAAGCCCGCTGTAGTACTAGGGGCTGTTTCTTAGATCTGCTGACCGATCGTGCCCGGGCAGTCACGATGGGCCCATGGGTCGAGGAGACTTAACCAACGCGGAGTGGGAGCGACTGGAGCCGCTGCTGCCCGAAGGTGGCCGGCAGGGCGGCCGGTGGAACGACCACCGAAGGACGATCAACGGCGTGTTGTACCGGGCTCGCACCGGGCTGCCCTGGCGGGACCTGCCCGAACGATTCGGCCCGTGGATCACGGTCTACAAGCGGCACCGACGCTGGTCGGCCGATGGCACCTGGCAGCGATTGCTGACCGCGATCCAGGCCGAGCAGGACGCCCAGGGCCAGGTGGACTGGGACATCTCCGTGGACTCCACCACCGTCCGGGCGCACCAGCACGCCGCCGGTGCGCCTCGCACCCCGCCGCCCGTCCCCGCGCCGCCCGGCAGGCAGGCAAAAGGGGGAGCCTGCCGGGACAAACCGGGGCGATCCGGTGCTGGCCGCACTGGCCACCCGGCTGGCGGAGGTGGTCAGACTGGGGAATGCCTAGGCCGTTCCCGCGGCGGGTTCACCACCAAGATCCACCTGTCGGCGGACGGCAGATGCCGGGCGCTGTCACTGGTCCTGACACCGGGCCAGTACGGCGACAGCCCGCAGCTGGAGCGGGTATTGCAGGCCGTACGGGTTCCTCGGCCGGGGCAGGGACGCCCACGCACCCGACCTGACAGCGTGGCCGCGGACAAGACATACCCCTCCCGCGCCAACCGCCTCTACCT
Organism: Nonomuraea sp. NPDC001684; assembly: GCF_053596515.1. NCBI lineage: Bacteria > Bacillati > Actinomycetota > Actinomycetes > Streptosporangiales > Streptosporangiaceae > Nonomuraea > Nonomuraea sp. NPDC001684. The sequence continues at coordinate 17,716 of NZ_JBSFGJ010000009.1, read as the reverse complement.
GCGCCGCCGCAAGATCCGCCACACCATCCCCGAACCGCGCGACCAGCGTGCCAACCGTCGCAGGCGCGGCTCTGCCGGGGGACGGCCCACCGGCTTCGACGCCGACCGCTAGAAGGCGCGCAACGTCGTCGAACGGGCCATCAACCGGCTGAAGAACACCCGGGCCGTGGCCACGCGCTACGACAAGCGCGCCTACATCTTCCTCAGCACCGTCACCCTGGCCACCTTGGCCATCTGGCTCCGAACTTGATCTAAGAGACAGTCCCTAGCCCCGAGTTGCGTGGCCTAGCTGCACGCTGCGGCATGTCTTGATAGGCGTCGTGCTGGATAGTGCCCGCACAACGCCCTCCCAAGGTTGGCTGACATAACCTTTTTGCGGCGGACGGCATTGGAACGGGACATCATTTGTGCCGTTGGGGCGTAAGCGACGCTCGTGACACGTCATGATGAGAAGCGGAGTTGTCCCAGGGGCAGCCGTCTGTGGGCGCGGACGGTGATGCAGGGCGCTGCTTGAATTAGTCGTGCTTTCGTGGCTGCCCCCGCATGCGGGCGCTGGGAGGTGTGGGAAGTGGTATGGATACCCCCGATCGAACTGGTCGGCGACGCCTCAGACCTGCGTGTCTCCGCCACGATCTTGTCGGGTGGCAGTGCGTGCGGCCGCTATCTGGCCATCAAGGCGCGGCCCAGAGTCAACGCGGTGGGCTGGAAGCCGTTGTACGGCAAATCCAGCCTTTTCCTGCCGGGGGACCTCGTCCGCCTGGTCGAGGCTGCGCATGATGCACCCCCAGAGGCTCTGGCCCCTTCTGCTATAGCAGGATGGCTGCAGCAGCAATTCGATGCCCTGGGCATTCACCGGTTGACCCGCCCCTTCCTGACGCAGGCGGTGGAGAACATCCTGGAGGCCCACGAGGCCATCGAAAGTGAGCTGGGCCCGCTGCGGCTGGTAGCGCAGGGCCACACGGTGGGACAACGTGGTCAGCATCTGACGGTGTGGGGGCCAGTGTATTCGGGCGAACAGGGAATTCGAGAGGTTCGTCGCTATCGGCTGGGGCGTGCCCACTCAGCCCCCACAAAAGGCGACCGGCGGTGGGGGCTGACCGCCGCGCGCGTGATCGCCCATATGGGCAGCCCAGCCGCCCGGGTACGGGCGGTGGAGATCGGCGCCGTGGACGGCAGCATCAGCGTGCTGTTCGACGACACCCCCGAAGCGGCTCAGGATGCCTTCCAGTCCCTCGGCATGCCTCACCTGCTGCAGGTGATCGAGCAGACCCAGGCCAGCCCGGGCTGGGACTGCGCTAGCTGCAAGATCGCCGGAGCATGCGACAGTCTGCTGCCGCTGACCGGCATGCTCGGCCAGCGCGGCCCTGGCATCGCCTTCCGATCCGTCGCACCCTATGAGTTGCAGGAGTACCGCGAGTGCCCAGCGCGCTGGCTGCTGAGCCGCGACCTGAAGCTGCCCAAGGAGCAGGACGTCATTGAGCCGCAGATACGTGGCCGGGCCGTGCACCAATGGCTGCGGGCAGCCCACGGACGAGGCGTTGCCTGTCGGCGCGAGGACCTACCGGAGCCTGGGGGCGATCTGGGCCTGGAGGATGCGGGCCTGTTTCCGGAGGAGTACGCGGCTGCTTATCCCTACCTGCTCCAGCATCTGGACAATTGCCCGCTGGGCATCTCGGACACCGTGGTGGTCGGCGTGAAGCAGGCCGTCCATGGCATGGATCACGACGCTCAGGTGGTGGTCGCGGTGACACCGGACCTCACGCTTCTGCGGGACGGGAGGCTGATCCTGCGCGAAGTCAGGACCGCGGCAGCCCTGCCTGCGAACGGCGGCGAAGAAGCCTACAGCCGCTATTTGCAGATCCCCTTTTTGCTGAGGATGCTGGCGAGCGGGCTGGCCGCCCGACACGGGGTCGCCGCAGGCCGCGTTGAGCTGGAGATGCTCACACCTGACGGCTCCGAAGTCTGGGCCTGGAACAGCGACCACCAGATGACAGCCGACGTCGCCGCCGGCGACGTCCGCCGGGCGGTCGAGCCGTGGCACACCGACGCCGCCTGGGCGCCGCGCCCCGGCCCGCATTGCGCTTGGTGTCCTGTGCGCCAATGGTGTCCCGACTCCGACGACGAGCATGCCCCGGGCACGTCCCCGAGCCCAGGAATGGACTTGGAAAGTCTCGCCGGCAAGGCGATCTACGAGTTGCCCCCGTTCTGAGCACGCACCCCTGCGGCCCTGACAAGCTAGAGCACGTGACTACGCCCCCCAGTCCGACGCCAGCGTCGATGCCGCAGCGTCGACGGCCCGTCATCCCGCCGCGGCCCTCTCCGCCGAGCAGAAGCACGTTCAGGGCCGCCGACGGCTATCCCCGGCGGGGCTGGACCGACGCGGCGGTGTGGCCCGACACCGGCATTTGGCTGACCTTGGGCATCGTCCAGCATTTGGCGGGCCGCTTCGTGCGCCAGTACGGGGGTCGTGTGCGGGTGTCCCGTAGCATCGAGCGCGAGGTCCGGAATCATGCCAGACCGGGCGGTGCGACCGAGCATGAACAGCGCAAAACGGCGGCGGCCACCGCCATTGTGGCCGCGTTCTTCCTGGGCAAAAGCCGCTTCCCGCAGCCGGAGTTGAGTATCGAGGATCTCCCCACCGTGCAAACGATCATGGAGGCGCTCAAGAACCTGCCCGGTGGCATGAACAAGACCCACGGCGGCGAAGCCGAGCTCATCGCCTTGGCCGCACGGGAGCAGAAGGCGACCGGGACGCGTCAGGTCCTGCTGTCGAACGACGGGGGCGCGAGCGTCGTTGCGGCGCGTTACCAGATTCCCACCCGTCACGCGGCCGACGTTCTAGCCGAGTTCGCTTGCGCCGACCCCGAGCTTGCTCCCACCGAGTGTCTGGCACTGTTCAAGTCCGCCTGCGAGATCTCCGCCCCGCCTGTGGTATCGCGGCCCACGGACGACTCCGCTTTCACGTGCAGCCACGCGAACGACCTGTGCGGCCCGTGCGACAACGCGGTGTCGTGAGCGCGGAACAAACACCTACCAGCCGGCGTCCGCCAGCATCCGGCGCACCTCCGGCTCGTCTTCGCCCATGAGCTCGGCCACCACGGCGATGTCGACCAGGCCCTCCCCGTAGGCATGAAGTGCCCGTTCGACCAGCCACGGTGAGCCTGACGGCTCGTTCTGCCCCTCGCACAGTTCTTGCCAGCTCTGTGCGTGGCCGGCGCTGCCCATCAAGTTGCGCACCGGCTCCGCCTTCAGCATCGCCAGGCGGCCGTCGTCCGGAGGGACGAACCCGTCGTCGACCAGGGCCTTGAGAACAACTGACCGGCTGACGCCATAGGTGAGCATTAGCCGGACGAGCAACGTGTGTGCAGGTTCTCCCGCGGCCTGGGTCGCCTCCCTTTCGGCCCGCAGCGCACCCATGGGTAGCAGCAGGTGCCGGGCGAACGCTTCGGCGCGTAGTTCGGGCAGTGTCTGGGGGAGCTCGACCTCGTCCACGATGACCTGGCCCTCGTCGTCATACAGGCCGTGGCACAACTCGTGCGCCAGGGTGAATCGCTGGCGGCTCCAGTAGTCGGCGCTACTCACCACAATGGCTCGTCGTACACGGCCGTTGCTGTCATCCCGGACGTTGATGCCGTGCAGGTTGTGGGGAAGGGGCTGAAAGGCGACAGGAATACCACAACGCTCGACCAGGCTGACCAGGTCGGGGATCGGCTCGTCGCCCAAGCCGAGGGCGTCACGTACCTTACCTGCGGTCTGCCGGCCGGCTTCCACATACAGTGAGCTGTAGTCGACTCCCAACTCGTCCAGCGCACCCTGTCTCGTATCCTGCCAGGAATCCAGCAGCGTCAGCCGGCGGATCAGCATGTGGGCGTACTGCAGCGCCCGCTCGGGCACCCCGGATTCTTGCGCTTGGCCCAGGCGCAATGACACTGCCAGGCTGTGTGAGCCATCGGTTTGCCCGGCTAGATAGGTGACGGGGACATCGAGCACGTCGGCCGCCGTCACTAGATCGCTCAGTGATAGTCCCGCCGGCTGACGCAGCAGTTCGGCAAGCGATTCCAGGTCGAGGGACAATGCCTCGGCAAGCGGATTGGCAACTTGCGGCGTACGCTCCAGCAATTGCGTGATTCGGCCTCCAGGAGTACTGGGGACTTCCTGCCTCGTCACACGTTCCTCCTCGCCTTGCCCGACCGTAGAAGGCTCTGACGTTACCCGCCGCCACAGCCCTCGACCCGAGTATCGGCTACCAAGTACGACACTAGACGTCGCCACCGACAAACAACCAGGCGCATCCGCGTGAAGCGGACGCTCGCCCTATAACCGGTAGATATCGTTTGCCTTGCGGACACTGGCCACACATCACGCCCAGCGGCGCCTTCCGCTGCTCCCCGAGGTCGGAGGATAGCTTCCGTGCGATACCCTCAATGTTCCCGCACGGGTGTTCGCTTAATCGTTCGTTGCAGTCCCGCAGCCGATTCGCCACTGCAGCCGAGGGCGGATGATGTCGGTACCCGCGCTCCGAGCGTGCCAGATGTCCATCGTCAAGGCTTGAGCCGCTCCGACCTCGGTGGAGTCTGAGGCCGGGGCGATCACTGGGACACGCCGCCCAGCTCGAACAAGTCCCTGACTGGGACCCGCAAGGCGTCAGCGATCTGGAAGACCTTGTCGAGATGTGGGCTGTACATGCCGTTCTCGATCCGGTTGATGGTCTTGCGGTCCACCTCGGCCAGCTCGCCCAACTGCTCCTGTGTCAGACCATGAGCCTCGCGCAGATCACGCAGCCTGAGCCCGAACTGTCTGCGCAGTTCAGAGAGGCGAGGCGTGATCGGGCTGGGCACTCACCCACGGTGGCGTCCATGATCCCCAAAGATCTGTACCAGCGTTGGTACAAATGGCGGAAGGTGGCCGGGAGCAAACGCGCCGTCATTGCAGCATGGGGCTTGTTTCACGCCCGCCATGTCCCGCGCCGGACAAGCATCCGCGGATGGATCTTGCCGTCGGGCATCTCGTCACCAAGGAGTCACTGCGTGAGCATGAAGACCTACACACCAGAGTTCAAGGCGAACGGCGTCGCCACGTACATGGCCGACACGTCACGAACGTTCACCGACGTCGCCAGGGACCTGGGAGTGAATCGCGAAACGCTGCGGCTGTGGGTACGGGCCGCGCAGGCCGAACAAGGCGGCAACCCCGGCAAGAACCGCCGCAAGATCAGCGCGCCCGAGGCAGGCGACCGGGATGCGCAGGAAGAGAACAAGCAGTTGCGCAACCGGGTCCGGCAGCTTGAGCATGAACGTGACATGTTGCGGCGCACGGTCAGGTATTTTGCCGCTGAATCCACTTGGTGAGGCTTGCCCCGAGCGAGGCCTTCATTATGAACGGCGCTTGCGAGGGTGTGAGCCGGGACCGGCTCATCACACGCCGGTCGGGGACTCGCGCCGGATCGCCGGGATCGCTTTAGAGTCGCTCAGGGATCGGAGCCGGGTTTCGGCCTCCCACTGCCTCCGGAGCAGAATGGCCAGCACCTCGTCGAGCGTGCGCGTCTCGGCGCGCAAGCCCACAGCGACGCCGGAGGGAGCAGACTGCTTCGCCCAGGCCACCACCACGGCGAGCGCGACCGAGGCCGCGTCGGCCAGGCTGATCTCGGTGCCGGGCTAAACCACGCGCCACCATGGCGGCAAGAGCGAGGCCGGCCAGCGTAGCGGCCATGATCCGCCACGGCTTCAGACCTCGCCTCACCCGTCACTATCGCCGAGCAAAAAACCGGCGATGACCCCCACACGAAATCGCGACCGATCAGTCAGCTCGTCATTGGCCCGGCGAGCCGAGCTTCGAGCTCGGCTGGCCTTAGACCAGAAGTCCCAGGGTCTCGGGCGCTTCCCAGGCCGTCAGATGCCGCTCAAGGTCAGTCTCCTGGTGCGCGAACTGGTTGATCAGGTCGGCGAGGGCTTGCCGGTCCTGCTCCGGCAGGCCCTGCAGAAGGGTGACACCGGCTCCAGCATCTTGATCGTGGCCTCGGGCGCGATGCCGATTCCGTCGCTGTGATCCAACCTGATGACGACCTCGGTGAGGGCTTTGGCGAGGGTGTGTTCGAGCGGGGTCATGATGCAACTCCTGATCGGGTCGTCGGGGTATGCGGTGGGGTCCAGTTAGCCTGCCGCCGGTTCGGTGAGCCGGGCTTCCATCTCGGCGATCATCTGGGCGAGCAGACCCGTGTTCTCCTGCTTGACCACCTGGGGGCCGACCGTGTCGAGGCCAGAGACCTTGGTGATGCACTCGTCGACGGCCATGGCCATCGTGCCGAACTCCGTGCGGGCGATCGACTTGTCGTTGCCGGCCTCGAAGGTGGTGGCGCGGTGCATGTCCTTCATCGCGGTCATCGCGGTGCGAGCGGCGGACATGGCGTCGCGGGCGCCGAACTCATCGCCCAGGCCCTGGCGCATGTAGCGGGTGACGAAGACCCGGCGCCGGGTGGGGATTTGCGATGGCAGGAATTTTTCCAGGCGATCGCCCCGGTTGGCCGCGACCACGCGGGCGATCTTGACGGCCCGCCGCAGGCGGGGGCCGTCCTTGATGCCGACGCCGGCAGCGATGTCGGCGTAGCTGACCTCGCGGCCGTGGTTGCTGCGCAGCCAGATCATCACTTCGGCGACGTCGGTCTCGGCGCGGGTCCAGCCCCTCTCATCGCGGCGGCGGCTCACAGGAATTTCCCGTTCTCGTCCATGAAAGCCGCGAGCGCGGCGTCGTCCAAAGCAGCGCCGGTGGCCATGTCACGAACGGCGGCGATCGCGGCCTCGGCGCCGTCACACAACTCCGCGATGGCCTCGGCGCGGTCCGTTGTGAAGTTGATCTGTCGCTTGCTCAGCAACGCCAGCGCCCGCGAGGCGGCCATGCGGATCTCGGCCATGGCGTTGAAGACGTCCATGGACGCCTCGGCCTGCGATCCCTCTCCGGCTACGCGGGCTTGCGCGGCATAGACGTCCCGCTCGGCGCGGATGACCCCGTCATGTTCGCTGTCGTATTCGCGCTGCCGCTCGCCGGCGACCTCGGCGGCCGCGGCGCGGTCTTCAGCGTCCGCGGCGGCTTGGCGGGCTTCGAACTCCTCCAGGGCCTCCCGCGCCGTCCTCCGGGTCGCCTCATCGGCCAGCAGAGCAGTCTTCACTGCTGTCTGATGTGTCATGACATAGGTGATCGCCGACGGCCGGGTCCCGCTCTTTTCCGCTTCCTTCTCAACCGCATCACGCCGCTCGCTCGACAGACCCGTGGCCTCCCAACTGCGGTAGTAGCCGTTCTTTCCGTAAAAGGGATACTCCCCGGTATCAGGAGATTCGATGTTCGCGTCCGGGCACAGGGCATCGGCGGGCGGGACGACACCGTCGGCGGCGAGCCGATTCCACGCATCCAATAGGGCGATGACGCGCCTGGGCGCCGTTCGGGTCCGGCGGGCGAACTCTCCGGCGCTGATGCGCCGGAAGGCGTTCAGGCCGCTGCGGGGCTGGTAGTCGATTCTCACGCCGTGGCCCTCGCCGGGCGTGACGCGTCTGGCGACCAGAAGGGCGAGCTTCCACGGGCCCCTGCGATCCAGGGTGACGAACTCGTCGATGTCCGCCTGCAGGGCTTCCTCGCCGTCGTCGAGAGTCTCCTCGGGGGGGCCGGGGTTCATGCTGTCGCCTTCTCGCGCCGCGGCCGTCGCTGTGCCGGGACGCTGACCGTGCGGATCGCCGCGACCTGACGAACTCTCTTGGTGAAGACGTCCAGGTCGTCCAGGGCGACGGAGGCGTTGGCCTTCTGGGCGAGGTCCAGCTGCACTGTCTTGGGAAGGCGTTTTATGATCCGTGCGGACTGCGCGGCCAGGGCGAGCAGATCGGCGACCAGCGCAGCGTCGGGGTCGGGCTTGGCGGCGGGGGGCTGCCTCGGTGGCTGCTGGCCGTTCTGTTCTTCACGCTCGGCCCGCTGCTTGTCGAACTCGGCTTCCAGCTCGGCGCGGGTCACGGCGTCGTCGGCGAGCAGCGCCGAGATGAGCAGGTCGCGGTTGGGGCTGTGGTTCATGTCGCTGACGTAGTCGGCGACCTCCTCAGCCTCTCGTGCCTGCGGGTCCATGACGATGGCCAGCGGGGGGGCGGTGCCCAGGACCGTCTGGTAGGTGGCGTGGTTGACCCGGTCGGCGCCCGCCGTCTTCGCGTCGTCGATCAAGCGCCGGAGCTTGGCGTAGCCGGGGTCGACGGGCCGGCCGCCCACCATGCGTGTCCCTTCGCGCAAGACGCTGTAGGAGACGAAAACGCCGCAGGTCTCCAGCAGCGTGCGCAGGTCCGGGGCGACCGCTTTCGCCGTGACTCGCCACTGCTTGGCGGCGGTCACCGACAGGCCGACCTGCTCGCAGAACTGTCCGAGGGCGTCGCCGTCGGCCCACGCGGCCGTCAGCATGTCGCCGATCGCCAGCTGGCTGACGCGGCAGGTCCTCATCAGGCGGCGGCACTGGTGAACGTCGTGTTCTGTGAAGCTCATGCGGACCCCTCAGCGAACCGAGCAAGTTGATGAGCACGCAGTGTAATCAGGAAGATACACTTGTGTTTGCCGAATCCCTGTTCCGGTGGCGGGGCCGGGAACGGCGCGGGGTCAGCGATCACGGTTGACCTCCTTCATCAGGTCTTTCAGCGCCGTCCGGGCGGCGGTCAGGTTGTCTTCGGTCTCGGTCAGCAGGGGCTTCAGCCGCGCATTCTCCGCCAATGCGGCGTCGCGCTCGCCCGCCAGGCGTTCGACCTGGGCCAGCAGCTCGTCGATCCGCTCCGTCAGTTCCCGGCTGCCGGCACTCGCCAGCGCCGTCCCCAGGCCGCGCTGGACGGCGGCCTTGAGCTTGTCTCGCTCCGCACGCAGCTGCTTGATGTGCGCACGGGCCAGCTCCAGGTCGCAGGTCAGAGAGGCGGCCGAGGCGCTGGTCCCGCTCGCGGTGGCGCGCCGAGCTGCCTTGGCCTGCCCAACGATCGCGGTCTCGATGTGCTCGCGGACGCCCGGGGAGTAGACCAGCGAGACCGACACCCCAGCCGCCGCGGCGACAGCCCGGAACGTGATCGGCTCCCCGCCGGCCTTCAGCTCCTCCAGCGTGGCCAGCACCTTGCCGCGTTTGACCTGGCTGTCCTTGCGGCGAACCTCGCGCAGCACGTCGCCGGGGGTGCGCCCCGTGCCCAGCGACCTCCGGCTCACGCGCTTTCCCTCCCGCGCCGCCCGGGCATGCCGAGATCGGTGACGCGGCCGGCCTGCTGGGCCCGGACGATGCGCAACGCGTCGGCGGCCGCGAGCAGCTCGGCCTGTTCCTCCTCGGGCAGCGCCTCCAGCTTGTCCCGGGCGATGCCGACGATCCTGGCCATCGCCTCGATGTTGGCGTCGAGGTTTGCGATCACATACTCGTCGACGTCCATCGCCCGCGCCCGCTCGCGATCGGCCCGCAACTGCATGACATGCTGCTCCATCTCCGGCAGGTAGGTCGGGTCGGCGCGGAAGAACTTACAGGCGGCGCACTGGAAGCGGATCGCGCAGGCGCCTCCTCCGGCTCTGATGTTGGCGGGCTCGGTGCAGCGTCCGTAGGGCACCGCCACCGACTGCGCCTCGTAGGCGGTGCCCGATCGGACCGGCCGAGCCCGGCCGGCGCGGTCGAAACCGTGACGACCGGCGATCTCCACCGCCTCCCGCTTCCTTTTGAGGGAGACGGTGTAGTACCCGGCCGTGGTCTGCGTCGATCGATGATCCATAAGGTCTCGAAGCACGTCGATCGGCACCCCGGCGTCAGCATGCCGCTGGGCGTAGGAATGACGGAATGCGTAGGGAAAGATGAGTGAACTGTCGAACAGCAGCGGACGCCCATCGGGGCCGAACTCCTCGGCCAGCAGTTGTGGAACCGCATCGGCGAAGGCCCGGATGATCGGTGAGATCTGCTCGGAGGTCAGATGCCGAACCTCCCCGAACTCTCCGGCCGGCGGGAACAGAAACTCCTCTGAACCGGACGGCAACGCGATCGTGGCGCGGACGGCCAGCCAGGTGTGGATGGTGGTCACCGTCTCGAAGGGGATCGGCAACCGGCGACGGTTGCGCAGTCCTTTGCTGTTGTCCCAGCGCAGCTGCCAGTCGTCCCCGTCCCGCTCCAGGCAGTCGACCTCCAATTGCGCGATCTCGGCGGGGCGGCGGCCAGTGTCGCGCAGCAGCTCATAGATCGCCACCGCCATCGCGTGGACCTGCTCGGGCGAGAGCCGCCCGTGGGCGATGTCCGCGCCCAGCAGGTTGGTGTGCGCGTCCATCTGGGCGATCACCGACTCCGGGATCGCTCTGCCGATCTCGTCCTCGTTGACCTGGACCTGCTTAATGACGTGGCTGGAGTGCCGGGCGAACCCGGCGGCCATGCCGTCCAGCCGCTCGGTGAGCCGGCCCCAGTCCAGCACCTTGAACCACATCGACAGCAGGCCGGCTTTGTTCTTCTGGCTCATCTCCTGTCCATCGGCGCGCAGGAGGTTCGCAAAGCCCGCGACGACCGCAGTCATGTCGGCGAATCTCAGCGTCGCGGGGTCTAGCCCGCCGCCGGTGCGCGCGTCCAGCGCCCGGGCGGCGGTCTGCACCGCCTTGTGTGCCCGGCGGACCTCGCTGGTCGTGGGCTTGGCCTCGCTGATCCAGGCCACCAGGATGTCCCGCAGCCAGACCTGCCGGATCATCGAGATGTCCAGATCGCCGGGCCGAGCGGTGGGCCTGCCGTGCCTGCCCCGGGCCCCGAGTTCGACCAAGTCCAAACTCGGCCGCGTGGCCGGATCCACGCCGCAGAACCGGTCGAAGGCCGCGGCCACCACCCGGAACGTCTCCCGCAACAGCGCATCGACGTTCGCCGTGGCCCGCCTCGGCAGCGCGCCCAACTGGACCGCCGCGATCGCGGCGATGCGATGGCCAGCCAGCACCGCGACCGACTGGCGAACCGCGGTCGGGTCCAGCCGCTGCCTCCGCTCATCCCGGGCGGCCAGCGCGAACAGCAACTCTGCGCGCACCACCGGCTCCAGCGGCGCCAGAGAGAACTGGTTGACGATCAAGAACGGCGCCTGCCGATCCAGCCAGGCCGCGTCCGCCGCCTCCAGGCCGTCCGCCTTCAGCCGCCGGGCATGCAGGTCACAGATCCCCGAGCCCGGCCGCCAATCACGCCCACAACCGCCGACCAGACACGCCGGAAGGGGGTCGTAGGGGGCCGCGGCGGCGACCCACGCCTCCAGGTCCTCAGCGTCTGGCCGCCTGCGCATCATGTCCTTGTGCCGCAGCGACCCATGCGCGGCACACAACCCCCACACAGCCCCGGCTCGCGGGCAGCCCGCCACGATGCAGAGCTCGGTCCGGCCGTCGATCACCCGGTTGCGGTCCGGGACGAAACCGGCCCGGAACTCCTGCAGCGCCAGCTCCGACTTCCGGAACGCCTTCTCACACAGGTCACACAGGGTTTTCGTGCGTGAGATCCGGTCGCAGGCCGCCACCGTGCAGCAGTAGGCGACCGTGGAGCGGTTGTCGACATCGCCGGTGAACAGCCACGTGGCCGCATCCCACTCCCCAGCCCGCCACGGGGCGGGCGTGTTCGCCGACAACCACGCGGTCCAGCTCTCGGCCTGCGCGAGTGCCAGCGCTCCCCGGACCGGCCCGCACCCATTCGGCTCGTCATCTGGTCCGGGGAAGACGAGCACGTTGCCCGGGCCGCTCACGAACGAGCCTGCCTTCTCTTGGCCGCCACCATCTCCACGGCCTCGCGCTTGTCAGAGTCGGTGACATGGGAGTACGGATCCTGCGAGGTCACCGAGACGTGACCGGCAATCTCCTGCACGACCCGGCGATCCACCCCGGCCCTCCGGAGCCTGGTAATCGCCGAATGGCGAAGCATGTGCGGCCGGGCCCGGAATCCGGCCCGCTTGGCCAGGCGGCAGAACAACTCATAGGCCGTCCCGTACGACATGGCCTTGCCCAACGGCGCGTGGAACAGGTTCACGAACACCATGTCCCCGCCGTCCCCTATCTCCCCGCCGATCTCGGCCCGCTCGAACTGGTAGTGCGCATAAAGCTCGATCGTGACCTCGTCCACCGGGATCGCCCGCGGCTGCCGGGCCTTGGCGAACGCGCCGTTGGCGTTGACCCGCCGCCGGACATGAACATGCGGCCCTTCCTCCCGGCAGCCCAGCACCCGGGAATCCGGCAGCAGGTGCATGTCCTCCCGGCGCAGCCCGAGCCCTTCACCAATCCGCATGCCGGTCTGCGAAAGGAGTTGGACGAGGAATCTGTCGCGGTCGTGCCGAGCCAGCCCGAGCAGCACGTCGATCTCATCATCCGTCAGCCACTCATAGCCCGGAATCGCGACCCTGTACTTGATGGCGCGGGCCATGATCTTGCGGTGCTGACCGTCCTCGCCCGGGTCGAACCCTGCTGGCAGGTAACGCAGGAACTTCGGCTGAGTGAGCGTGTTGACCACCGTCGGCGGCACCCAACCCTGCAGGCTGCACCACGACAGGAACTCCCCGACAGTCCCCATGATTGCGTTCGCGGTGCCCTCGCTGCGATGCCGCACCGCGGCGCCCGGTTTGCTTGATCGCGCCGGCATCGGCTCGTCCACCAGCCAGCGCATCATCGCCATCAGCTGGGGAAGGCTCGGGCCGGCCCAGTCCAGCCCATGGCCTCGGCAGTACGACAAGTACAAGGCGATCCGGCCCGCGTACGTCTTCTCGGTGTTGAACGCCCGGCCGGCCGCACGCAGCCCCGCCAGGTACGCGCATGCCTCGACGTGCAATTCGATGTCCTCGTCCACCACCACCCACGACACCGACTCATCGGCGGCCACCGCTCGTTCAGCCTGATAGTGCCGCTCCGCCGTACCCGACCTGCCCAACATGCCGTACGGACCCCCAGATACTGTGCGTCAAGTAGCCGCTCACACTACTCGAAGTACTTGCTGCACGACGGAGAGTCACCAAAGATAACGATGGTGCCGACTGCGTATTCGGCTGTGGACATGCCGCGCTCTCTGTTCGCGACAGCGCAGGTGATCCACTTGCCCGGGTACCAGCGTGAGCTCTGCCCAGTGGGCCCACCGGGAGGACCGGAGGTGGTCGAGGAAGCGTGGGCGGCTTCCGTCTCGACGTTGGAGGAGTCGTCGGCTTCGAGGGGCGGCGCGGCGGTGGCCGGCTCGGTGCAGGCGGTGGGCCGGGGTGAAGTGGCGTACGCGTGAGCTGGAGTGGGGCTGAGGGTGCCTGGCATGGTGGCGGGACCTTGCATCGTGCCTCCAGGTGGTCGGAGCCGGGTCTTGTCCGGCGGGAGTCCAAGATTCGCCGAGAAGGCGCAGCCGCCGTCAGGCCGAATGGCGTTCTGGGGATTGTCCAGCGGGGTCGGCCCTCAGGCTGTGGACAACGCCGCCGTCGGGACGTCACGGCAGGACGATCGTGGAGGCGAGGCCAGCGATCACCGGGATGATGCCCAGCAGGACGAAGGCCGGCAGGAAGCACAGGCCCAGCGGGGCGACCGCCTTCACGCCCACGGTCCGGGCGGCGGCGAGTGAGGCGGCTCTGGCTGTGTCCCTCGCGTCGTCGGCCAGGCGGGTCAGGACGTCCGCCAGCGGGGCGCCGGTCTGCGCGGCCCGGCTCATCGCTCTCGACAGCTGGCTCAGGGCCGGGTCCTTCGCCAGGGTTGCCCAGGTCGGCTCGGGGTCGGCGCCCAGGCGGAGTTGGCTGCCCACCCATGCCAGACGCTGACCGAGAGGGCCGCCGATCGTGGTCGCTGCCAGGTCGGTGGCGGCGGTCACCGGCTGTCCGGCGAGAAGGCAGGCGGTCATCAGGTCGGCGGCGAAGGGGAGATCGGCGGTGATCTGCTCGCGTTCCTGGCGGGACGGCGGGGGTTCCTTCCTGTGCAGGATCAGGGCGGTGACCGGGGTCAGCAGCAGGGCCACCGTGATTCCTGGGAGGCCGCCGACCAGGAGGGCGGTGATCACGCCGGTGATGGCGGCGGCGGTGACGGTTCTGCGGGTCGGGCGGCGGTGGCGGGGGTCCTTCTTGTCGAGCCAGTCGGGCTGGGCGGGGGTGTCCGTCGGAGAGATGGCGGGGCTCGACGGCGGGTCGGGTGAGGGCAGGAGGCGGGTGAGGCGGTCTACGGGGGTGCGTGGGGCCGACCACAAGAAGGCGGCGAGGGCTGCGCAGAAGGCGGACAGCAAAGGGAGCATCGGGCGGATCCAGTGGTTCGGGCGGACGTGGATGAAGACGACTCGGCAACGGGGATGAGCACGACTCCGACGGGCGGGGATGAGCACGACTCGGACGGGCGAGGATGAGCACGACTCGGACGGGCGAGGATGAGCACGACTCAGGGGGACGACTCGCCGGAATAGGGGCCTACAGGCTTCTCTGGAGTGCTGGCCTACAGGACTCGCATGAGTGCAGAGTCACAGGACCCGCATGAGTGCAGAGCCACAGGACTCGCCGGAGCCCTGGTCTACAGGTGTTCGGGGACGTGGCGGGTCAAGGTTGGGCCTTGGTGGCCATGCGGTGGGTCCACCACAGGCCGCAGACGTCGAGGGCGATGCCGGACAGGAGGCAGAGCAGGCCCGGCAAGGTGCCGAACAGGAAGCTCATCGGGTGCATGTTGAGCGCTCCCGCCATGACCAGGCCGAGAACCGGCAGGGCCGCGAGCATCCGGGCTGTGGTGCGGGGGCCGGCCAGTTGGGCGGCGACGTCCTGGCGGTGGGTCTGGGCGGCGCGGAGCGTGCCGCCGACTCGTTCGACCAGCGCGGACATGCCGGCGCCCACGGTGAGGCTGACGTCCCAGCAGGCCGCGAGCCGGCGGAGGCCCTCGCCGCCCTGAGCCGGCGCCGCCGCCGTGAGGGCCGCGGAGACGTCGCCGCCGTCTCGTGCGGCGGCCAGGGCGGGGCGCAGGGCTTCCGGGTCGGGGAAGTCGACTGCCGTGATGGCTCGGGTCAGGGCTTCGCCTGGGGTGCGGCCCGCGGCGAGCTCGGCCGAGAGCGACTGGCACAGCTCTATGGAGGCCCGGCGCCAGGAGTCGGCGCGGCGGGCGGGGCCGGGGCGAGTGAGGGTGGCCCGCAGCAGGTGCTGCCATGGGAGACGGCGATGGCGAGCGGTCAGGAGCGCGTGCAGGCGGAGGGCGGGCGTGGCGGGGCCGGTCCACAGCCAGATGGCACAGGCTGTGGACAGGGCCGAGACGATCGCGGCGGTCATCGTCCGGGGGCCTTCATGATGTCCTGCGCAACAGGGATTCGTAGCCGGGGCCGGTGTGGGTGGAGCCGTTCGGGGCGAAGGTGAGGGCGGGGAGCGACTCGACGAGGCCGGCCGGGGCTCTGGAGAGCAGGCAGATCTCGGCGACGCGCCTTCGGCCGTCGCTGCGGGTGCGGGTCAGGTGGACGACCACGTCGAGGGCCGCGGCCAGCTGGCTGTGCACGGCCTCCCTGGTCAGGCCCGCCGCGCAGCCGAGGGCTTCCAGGCGGGGTGGCACGTCGGCGGCGGCGTTGGCGTGCAGCGTGCCGCAGCCGCCCTCGTGGCCGGTGTTCAGGGCGGCGAGCAGGTCGACGACCTCCGCTCCCCTGACCTCGCCCACCACGAGCCGGTCGGGACGCATGCGCAGCGCCTGGCGCACCAGATCGCGCAGGCCCACTCCGCCCGCTCCTTCGAGGTTGGCCGGGCGGGTCTCCAGGCGGACCACGTGGGGGTGCAGAGGGCGTAGCTCGGCGGAGTCCTCCACCAGCAGAAGGCGTTCGGCCGGGTCGGCCTGGGACAGGAGGGCCGACAGGAGCGTGGTCTTGCCCGTGCCGGTGCCGCCCGTGACGAGGAAGGCCAGGCGGGCGTCGACCATCGCCGTCAGCACCGTGACGGCCGCCGGGGCGATCGTGCCGGCCGACACCAGGTCGGACAGGGTGAAGGTGCGGCGCGGCGGCAGGCGCAGCGACACGCAGGTGCCGCCGGACGCGATCGGCGGCAGGACGGCGTGCAACCGGACGCCGCCCGCCAGCCGCGCGTCCACATAAGGCGATGCGTCGTCGAGCCGGCGGCCGGCGGCGGCCGCGAGGCGCTGGGCCAGCCTGCGGACCGCTCCGTCGTCGGTGAAGGTGACGGCGGTGCGGCGCAGGCCGCCGCCGTCGTCGATCCAGACCTCGCGTGGGCCGTTGACCAGGACGTCGGTGACGTCGGGACGGGCCAGCAGCGGCTCCAGCGGACCGGCGCCGATCAGGTCGGCGCACAGGGCGCGGGCCACCGCCAGGATCTCGGCGTCTCCGTAGACCGAGCGTTCGGCCCGGAGCGCCACGGCCACCTGGGCCGCCGTCGGCTCCACACCGGCGCGCGCCAGCCGGACGCGGACGGCCTCCACGAGCTCCGGAGAGACCTCCTCGGCGGCGCTCATGCCGGAAGCAGGTCGCGGAGGAGGGCGGCGCAGAGGGTGCCGAGAACCGTGCGCGGGCCGAGCCTGGGCAGCTCGCCGCGGTTGAGGGTGGCGGTGAGCCTCGGATGGTCGGGCAGGTGGGCGGCGACGGGGATGCCGAGGGACGCCGCGGCCGTCTCCTCGTCGAGGACGCCGGGACGGAGCACGGCCCGCACGTCGGAGGTGTGTTTGCGCAGCTCGCCCAGGACCTGGACGGTGGACAGGATGCCGCGCAGGTCTGCCGTGGTGACCGTCAGGGTCGTGGTCGCCCTGGTGAGTGCTTCCACGGCGGCCGGGTCGAGATGGCGCGGCAGGTCGACGACGATCAGGTCGAAGCCGCGCCGGCCCGCTTCCAGGACCGAGCGCATGGCCTGCGGCGGGATGGCGGCCACCTCGCCGCGGTGGAAGGACAGGACGGCGAGGTCGCCGAACGACGGGAGCGCCGCCTGCAGGGCGCTGGAGCTGATCCTTCCCTCCCTCGCCACGAGGTCGCCCCAGCGGGCGCCCGCCGACTCCTCGTGGCCGAGCAACGCGTCGATGCCGCCGCCCAGCGGGTCGGCGTCGATCAGCAGCGTACGGAGGCGGTCGCCCGAGGCACGCAGGGCCAGGCAGGCGGCGACCACGCTCGCGCCCGCCCCGCCGTGGCCGCCGATCACGCAGGTCACCGCGCCGGACCGGGGCTCGGGCTCCATGGCGTCGGCGAAGCGTTCCACGAGGTGGCGTTCGTCGCCCGGGAGGCGTACGACGGCCTGGGCGCCCACCGCCACGCACTTTCGCCACGTGTCGGGGTCGTCGGGGGCGCGGGTCACCAGGAGCACCTGGTCGCGGGCGGGCGGCGAGGTGGCTGAGAGGGCGTCGGCCTGGTCGGGGCCGACGGCGACCATGGGGGCGAGGTTCCAGTAAGGGCGCGCGCCGGCGGGGGTGTGGGCCACGTCGAGCTGGGCGCCGGCGGCGGCCGCGATGCGGACCAGGTCGTCGAGGAGGTCGTGGTCCTCGGTGATGACCAGGGGGCGGTGCACGGGGTCCTCCTCTTGCGGGGGCGGGGGAGGCCAACCCTGCCGAGGAGGACGGACGTCGCGAGAGGGCGAACGGGATTCTGGGGACGGCGGCGCGGAGGCGCGGGCCGCCTGTGGACAACCGGTGAGCCCAGCACGACCTGGGGCGGAAAAAGGGCGACCCCCGCCGGGGGGGAGAGCGGGGGTCGCCTGATCGGTCCGGTCGCCGTGCACCGGTACACCCCCGGCGGGCGGCTCGACGCCGTGGTGGAGCTGCCGGTCGGCAAGGTCACCGCGGTCACGTT
>NZ_JBSFGJ010000008.1:0-68654 GCF_053596515.1 Nonomuraea sp. NPDC001684 | reverse complement strand
GTCACGATCTGCCGCAGGATCAACCAGGAGCGGCAGGAGATTCTGGCGATGCAGATGGACATCGAGTTGAACCGCGATTCCGGCCTGTCGGGAGTCGCTTGACGATTTGTCCGGGACAATTCCCGGAACCCTCGACGGAATGAACTCCCCTCCCTCCGGTCCGCGCCTCCCCTGAGAACGTTTCAGATAGATGTGAACCTATGTGACACCTGAGACGTCTTTTGTTCAGGGAGGCCCACCATGCGCGTCCTTGACGGTCTGGCGTCGCCGGACCTGGAGGAGCTCAACCTGGAGCTGATCCTGGTCGCGGCGCTGCACGAAGAGGCGGAAAGGCTAGCCGCCGAATGAACGGGCTCCAGCTCCCCGGCCCCGCCGGGGAGCTGGAGCAGGGGGCCGCGGCGTAGGATCACGGATCATGCTGCGCTGCGCCGTCCTCGACGACTACCAGGGCGTGGCCCTCGGGCTGGCCGACTGGTCGCGGGTCCGGGCCACGAGCTTCCGAGCCCACTTCACCAGCCAGGACGAGCTGGTGGCGGCCCTGGCGGACTTCGACATCGTGGTCGTCATGCGGGAGCGCACTCCGTTCGGCGCGGAGCTGTTCGAGCGGCTGCCCCGGCTGCGCCTGCTGATCACCACGGGCATGCGCAACGCCTCCGTCGACCTCGACGCCGCCCGCGCCCGCGGGGTCACGGTGTGCGGCACCGGCAGCGCCTCCACCCCGCCGGCCGAGCTGACCTGGGCGCTCATCCTGGGCCTGGCCCGCCACCTGGTGCCCGAGGCGACGGCGATGCGCTCCGACGGCCCGTGGCAGAGCACCGTCGGCATGGACCTGCACGGCGGCACCCTCGGGCTGCTCGGCCTCGGCAAGATCGGGGCGCAGATGGCCCGCATCGGGCAGGCGTTCGGCATGGACGTCATCGCCTGGAGCCAGAACCTGACCGCGGCGCGCGCCGACGAGCTGGGCGTGCGGGCGGTCGCCAAGGAGGAGCTGTTCGCCGAGTCCGACGTCGTCTCCGTCCATCTCGTGCTGAGCGAGCGCACCCGCGGGCTGGTCGGCGCGCGCGAGCTGGCGTTGATGCGGCCCAGCGCCTACCTGGTCAACACCTCGCGGGCGGCCATCGTCGACCAGGCCGCGCTGGCGTCGGCGCTGCGCGAGGGGCTGATCGCGGGGGCCGGGCTCGACGTGTTCGAGACCGAGCCGCTGCCCGCCGGGCACGAGCTGCGCAGACTGCCCAACGTGCTGGCCACCCCCCATCTCGGGTACGTCACCGGCGGCAACTACGAGACCTACTTCCGCGACGCCGTGCAGGACATCGACGCGTTCCTGGCCGGCGCGCCGATCCGCGTCCTGGGCTGACCCGGCTCACCACGGCTCACTCCGCCTTCGCCCTGGCCCGGAAGGCGGCGGTCTTGACGCGGTTCTGGCAGGCCGTGGAGCAGAAGCGGCGGGTGCCGTTGCGGGAGACGTCCACGTAGACGCGGTCGCAATGGGGGGCGATGCAGACGCCGAGCCGGTCGCTGAACTCGCTGCCGAGCACGATCGCGAGCCCGGTCGAGCAGCTCGCCGCCCAGTCGCCCGCCACCGAGCCGCCGGGGCCGTGGAAGTGCAGGTGCCACGGCTCGCCGTCGTGGCGTTCGAGCATCGGCCTGGCCCTGCTCTCCTCCAGCAGCGCGTTCGTGGCCATGGCGGCGGCGTCGACGTCGCCGTCCGCCACCGCGCGGAACACCACGCGCAGCCGGGCCGCGACCTCGGCCAGCTCGGCGGCGTCGGCCGCGCCGATCCCGTGATGGCCGGAATAGACGCTGCCCACCGCGCCGGAGGCGGCCGCGGCGAGGTCGTCGGGGACAGGGAACTCGCGCCCGCGCTGCTCGCCCGGGGTCAGCGCGTTGACCAGCGCCACCGCGACCCGGACGATCGCATCTGTGTGACTGTTGTAATCCACTTGACCGGTTACACCTTCGCGCTCTAAGTTGTGACTGCTCAAATCTTAGACGACAGTTACAGGGAGATCTGATGCTCACTCAGGAAGCCGCGCTGGCATGGATCGAGCGTTGGGACCGTCAGCAGGAGGGCTATCTGCCCGACCGGGAGGCCCGCTTCACCGCGCTGATCGACGCGGTCGAGGCGCTGGGCCGGCCGGACCCCGTGGTCATCGACCTGGGGTGCGGGCCGGGGTCGTTGTCCGCCCGGCTGCTCGAACGCCTGCCCGCGGCCACCGTGATCGCCGTCGACGCCGACCCGCTGCTGCTGGGGCTCGGCCGGACCGCCTACCCGGGGCTGCGGTTCGTCTCTGCCGACCTGCGCACCGGCGGGTGGACCCAGGCGCTCGGCCTCGACCGTCCGGCCGACGCCGCCGTCAGCACCACCGCGCTGCACTGGATCTCGCCCGAGGAGCTTCAGGAGACGTACGCCGAGCTGGCCGGCGTGCTGCGCCCCGGCGGGATCCTGCTCAACGGCGACCACATGGACTCCTCCTCCCCCACCCTGGCCCGGCTGGAGCACGCCGTGCACCAGCGGGAGACCGACCGCGTCTTCGGCGACCGCCGGCCCGAGGACTGGCGCGCCTGGTGGGACGCCATCGCCGCCGACCCGGCCTTCGCCGACCTCAACCAGGAGCGCAGCACGGCCGGCGCATCCCATCACGGCTCGGAGTCCCACCTGGTCGAGCAGCACGTCGGCGCGCTGACCAAGGCCGGGTTCGGCGAGATCGGCACGTTGTGGCAGCGCGGGAACAACCGCCTGCTGTGCGCCGTGCGAAGCTGACCCGCGCCGCCATCCGGCGGGCGCAGGCGGGCGAGACGTGGTTTCCTGTAGGTCATGGACGAGTCGCAAGTCACCCGCTACCTGGACAGATTCGGAGCGTCCCGGCCGGTGCCGCCGGACGTCCACGGCCTGCGGGCCCTGCAGCTCGCGCACCTGCGGGCGGTGCCGTTCGAGAACCTGAGCATCCACCTCGGCGAGCCGATCTCCCTCGCTCCCGACGCCCTGTTCGACAAGCTCGTCACCCGCCGCCGCGGCGGCTTCTGTTACGAACAGAACGGCCTGTTCGCCGCGCTGCTCACCGCACTCGGCTACCGGGTGACCCTGCTCGCGGCGCGGGTGTTCGGCGGCGGCCGGCCGGGGCCGCTGTTCGACCACCTCGCGCTCCGCGTCGACCTGGACGAGCCCTGGCTGGTGGACGTCGGCTTCGGCGACTTCGCCGACGAGCCGCTGCGGATCGACGAGCGCGGCGAGCAGAAGGACGGCGCGGGGGTGTTCCAGATCGTCCCCGCTCCCGGGGAGCACGGCGATCTCGACGTGTCGCACAACGGCGAGCCC
This sequence comes from Nonomuraea sp. NPDC001684, assembly GCF_053596515.1. NCBI lineage: Bacteria > Bacillati > Actinomycetota > Actinomycetes > Streptosporangiales > Streptosporangiaceae > Nonomuraea > Nonomuraea sp. NPDC001684. The sequence goes on along the minus strand of NZ_JBSFGJ010000008.1, from coordinate 65,335 downwards.
GCCTACCGGCTCACCGCGCGGCCGTACGAGCTGGCCGACTTCGTGCCGACCTGCTGGTGGCAGGCGACCTCGCCGGACTCGCACTTCACCAGGTCGCCGGTGTGCTCGATCCGCACGGCGGAGGGGCGTACCACGATCAGCGGGCGCAAGCTGATCGTCACCCGGCAGGGCGAGCGCGCCGAACGCATCCTGAACGAGAACGAGCTGCTTCCGGCGTACCGGGAGCACTTCGGCGTGACGCTCGACCGGGCCCCGGCGGCGGGAGCCTGACCCGGGGGACGTCACCCCGGCTGCACTACGGTGGCCGATCATGGCCGACTACATCTCTCCCATCTTCTACGACCTGCTCGCCGTGCACAGCCACGTACCGGGCGTGCGCGAGAAGTTGCCGTCCCTCCTGGCCGGGGTTCGCCGCAGCGTCCTGGAGGTGGGCGCGGGAACCGGCCTGATCACCACGTCCCTGGCCGAGTGGACGCCCGCCGAGATCTTCGCGCTGGAACCCTCGGCCACGATGCGGGCGGTGCTGCTCTCCCGCCTGGCCGAACGGCCCGACCTGCTCGAACGGGTCACCGTGCTGCCCTGCGACGCCATGGGCCTCGACCTCGACGAGCCGGTCGAGGCCATGGTGATGATCAACGTGTTGTACGCCCTGGAGCCCGGTTACCGCAGGCGGCTCTGGCCCGTCCTGGCCGACCGGCTGGAGCCCGGCGGGCTTCTCGTGCTCACCTGGCGCGACGGCGGTCCGCCGAAGCCGCGGCCCATGCGGCACCTGGACTCCCGGCGGGTGGGCCGCCACACGTACACGGTCTCGTCCGAGATCATCGAGTCGGACGACGAACGCGCCACGTGCCGCTACCTCTACCGGATCACCCGGGACGACGAAGTGCTCAGCGAGGAAGAACTCGTCGGGCACGCCTACCGTCCCGCCTGGGAGGTCCTGCGGGACGAACTCGTGGGCGCGGGTTACGTCCGCACCGCCGCCCCCGACGGCCTCCTGGCCTGGCGACGCGCCTGATCTCCCGGCCGCACCGGGCGGGCCTCAGTCGTCGCTCCAGACGTACCAGCGTCCGTCGAAGTGGCGGTAGGAACCCGGCGCGTCGATGTCCGGCTCACCGTTCGAGCTCCAGGCGAATCCGTAACTGCCGAAGAATCCCGCGTCCTCGATCATGAACCCGAAGGCTCCGCGGGAGCCTTCCAGATACTTGACGGGATAAAGCCCGACCCATCGCCGCTCCTCGGGCGGCTTCCCGTCCGACACCGTCTGCGCGAGGTGCTCAAGACTGCCCCGCGACAACTCGAACCGCACCCTGACCGGCGCGCCGACGTAGACCAGTGCCCCTGCCAGACCCGCGGCCAAGGGCGGCACGACCCAGAACCGCCAGTGACGGCGCAACTCGACCACCCGGTCCCTCCGGAGCAGAGCGCCACCGAGCACGACAAGCCAAGGAACCCCGAACAACACCCAGCCGACGCCGATGGCCATCAACCACATGAAATGCCAGCCGGGAACGCTGGTCGCATAAACCGTTCCCAGAGCCAGTACAACGGCAATCGCTCCCCATGCCCTGTCCCTGACACCCAAGGAATCCTCCGCACGTGACGAGAGCGGACGCGAGGGCCGCCCTTTTTCCATCCTCGAAATCACCAGTCGGCATCCGATCGTTACGAGATATCGTCCGTCCGGCCGACACCTTTCTCTTACTCTTTTCCCTGCTATATCCACGAAATGAAGGACACTGATGAAGCTTCTCTTCGCGGGCCTCGCGACCACGGCCGCAGTCGTGTGCGCGGCAGCCTTGCCCGCTCAGGCCGCATCTCCGGCGACCGCGCAGGCCGCCCCCGCGGACGCGGTGAAAGCCCTGAAAGCCCAACTACTACCAGGCAAGGGCGTGAAGATCACCGAATTAAGCAGCATCACCCTCGATTTCACCGTCGACGGCCAGGACATGCAGGTGGAGGTGAAGACCCGCACCACCGGCACGCTGGCGTTCGGCAAGGGCAAGGTGGCGGCCGCCGACCTCCGCGTCCGCATGTCGTCCCGCCAGAAGGAGTTCGAACCTCCCTACCGGGTCGTGGCCGAAGGCAGAAACGCCTACGTGACCAACCCCGGCATCGCCAAGGCGTTGCCCGCCGGCCGCTCCTGGATCGGCTCGCGGACCAGTGCTCGCGAGAACTCCATCCTCGACATGGGCGCCACCCCGGCCGACCTGAAGTTCATGCTGGATCACTCCTCCGAGGTGGCGCCCGGCGAATACCAGGGCACCTCCACCCTCGCCGCCTACCGGCACAACAAGGCGGCCGAAGGCAGCGTCGAGTTCCACCTGTACTTCGACAAGAACAACCTGCTCACCCGCACAGTCGTCGACTCGACCCCGTCCTCGGACGAGGACGACTACGGCCAGATGGCCTTCCACACCGACACCAGCTTCTCGGGCTGGGGCGCCAAGGTGCAGATCACCGCACCGGCGGCCGGCAAGGTCATCGACGAGAAGAAGCTCACCCCGAAGACCCGCAGGGCCGTCATCAAGGCCGGCTACCCGGAGCCCGGCCCCTTCTGACCACCTGGCACAGGGCCCGGCGTCACCGGCCCGCCGCCCGCACGCCGAGGCGGGGCTGCCGCCGCAGCCCTGCCTATCTTCTCCGCCAGGTCGGCGACGAAGTGCCAGTGCCGGCCCATGAAAAAAAGGGACGCTGTTCGAGTTGCTCCGCGCGAGCCGACGGAGTGCAGCCGGTGAGTTGAAATTGTTCCTCGCCGGGCTCCCCCTGAGGGCCGACATACATTTCCAGGAGTTCACAGGCATGGGCGCCACGCGTTCGCGAAGTGGCGAATCAGTTACCCAGCGCTCCCCCGACGGTCGTTTCGGTGACATCTCCCGCGTTCATTGACGCACCTTTCACGGCCCACGAACGGGAACTCACTTTTCGGCCCCGACGTCTGAGAAGAGGTGAGACGTTCGGCATATTCGAGGCTGCTGCTTACCGCATTAGGGGCCCTGCTCGCCGCCGGTACAGGCGGTTGCTCGACGCATGTCTCGCAATCGGCGTCACGGGCGCACGCCGGCAGGAACACCGTCAGCAACCTCGTCACCGGCGAGAAACGCTCCGCCGAAGAGGTCGACGGCACCGACCGGCGCTGCGGACCCGGCTGGTGTGTCAGCGGCGTCGCCCGCGCCGCCGGCCGGCTGACTGAAGTGATCGTGCAACGCCGGGACGGCTCACGCCGCGGCATCGTCCCCGGCGGGTTCCGCAGAAACCCTCTCTTCCACGACAGATTCGGGTTCTTCGATCCGCCGAAGGTCATCGGCGAGGGTTCCTCCATATCCACAGCCCGTGTCGGGACGTTGGAGAACGGCAGCGTGATCTACGACCGCTGCGCCGACCGGTCCGCTGCGCTCCGGCCGAAAGCGGGCAAGCCGGCCGAAGGTGAGTTGACCGTTCAGGTCGGCGGTTCCCTCTCCGGCGGCCCGTTGTTGTTCTGGCGGGACGACGCCCGCAAGCGATACACGGTCATGGATCTGGCCGCCATCCCCGGGCAGGGCTGCTGACCGACGTTCCTGCGCAGAAGTGTCCGTAGACGAGCCCACCACCGGCCGCCTCCCGACGACGGAGCCTTTCCTGTCGGTGCCGACTGCCAGCATGACGACATGTCCTTGCAGCCCCCCGATGTCTCCTGGCTCCGCGGCGAATACGCCGAGGAGTGCTACAGCTTCATCTACGTGCGCGCCACGCCCGAACAGGTGGTCGCGCGCCTCGGCGGCCGCTGGGAGGACTTCACCCCGGGCCCCTTCCTCGAAGACCCGGACCCCAGGGCCCCTGTCGGCGTCACCTCCATCGGCGACTGGACGTTCATCTCCGAGCCCGACTGGCTCGGCACCTGCGAAGACCTGATCACCGAGCTGTCCACGGGCACCCGCCTCGTCTCCCAGGCAGCACTCGGCGTCAAGGGCCTCGACTACTTCTACTGGTGCGAGGACGGCGAGATCAGATTCGGCTGGGGCGGCGACGACGGCTTCCTGACGGAAACGCCCGCCGAACTCCTGGACACGATGGAGGAGATCGACAGGCTCTACCCGTCCCGTCCCCGGCTCTACGAAGGCCCCGCCTTCCTGCTCGTCGAGCACCTGACCGGCATCAGGACGACGGAGCACCTGCTCAAGAGCTCCACGTTCAGATGGGGCGTCCTCCCACCTATGACCAAGCCCTGACGCCGACGCGTCGAAGCCGAGTCGTCCCCATGGCGCCGCTTGTCGGTGGTCATGTGCCCACGTCTCCCCGCGAGGCGGGATGTTGTGCCACCATGATCGCCTTGTGTGCGGCAAGGGAGGCTGTTTGGTCGTCTTCTCCTGTGCGTCGTGCGGCGCCGTGTTGACCGCGCGGGTGGCGCGGGTGGCGCTCCCCGACCACTCCGGCCAGAAGTACGGCCATGACCTGCTCCCCGGTCTGCTGGAGCCGGGAACATACGTCGTGGACCCTGGGGATGGCCGAGCAAGGGCTCCCTTGACGCCCGAACCGGAAGATCACGGCGTCCGGCAATTGATGTACTGCATCACGGGCCCTCCGGACAGGATCGGGATCGCGCCGGGCGACGTCCGCGGAACCGTCTTCATCCCGGACCGGTTGGGCGGCTGCTGTTGCGGCTGGGACGGCCAGTACGGCCCCAACCTGGCCTGCGCCGGGTGCGGCTGCCCGGTGGCGACCCGCGTCGACGACTGCGGGTTCTGGCAGGTGGTGTGGCTGGAACCGGACGCCGTGCGTCCCGTCGCCGTCGCCGGCCCCGTCCAACGCGTGATGGGCTGGACGGAACTGCCGAGCACGCCGCCCGTTGATCCGCTTGGTTTCTGGAGCCCCCAGTGGGAGGCCGCAATCGCGGTGGCCCTGGCACATTTGGTGGTGGTTTCGGGCGGCAGGCGGGTGTCCGTCCCTGAGGGGCTCGTCGCGGAGACGTTTCGCCGGACGATCGACAGCCTGCTCCCTCCCGGGCCGCCGGAACGACACCTCGTCCTGGCCGGCCCCGGCCTGTCCACCTCGATCACGGACCTCGCCCTGGTGCCGAAGCACCCGCAGACCGGTGAGGTATGGCCGTGCGACGCGGGCACGGTGGTGCCGCTCGCTGCGGACGTGTGGACGTACCTGGCCTTCGACGACGATCGACGGCTCATGCCCGCGGCGCGCGGGATGCCTGCCGCCGTCCGCCGCGACGACCCGCCCGCGCTGCTGCCACACACGCTGTTCCATCCCGATGGGCGCGCATTCTTCAACGCACTGGAGCGCCTGACGGCAGTTCGGCAACCATGGCTGCGCCGCATCCACGACTCGATGAAGGACCGCCCGTACCTGGCCCCGTTCGCGTAGGCCTCCGCGCTCAAGCTCAGCAATCCGCTTCTCCATGGCCGTGATCACCTGACGTCCGAAATCCTCGATCGCTGCGACGAACTCCGAGGTGGGCAAGACGACACGACCAGTGAGAGGACCCGCAAGAGCCACCTCATCGCGGGTTGCGTGCCGACTGAGAGCGGTCCAGCAGGACTCCGGAAGGCCATCAAGACCTTCATCATCGATGAGGGACTCCGACGTCCTCCCACAACCGCACCACGTAGTAGTCCGCGTAGGGCATGTCGCCGTCTCCGCTGCGCCTGAACAGCTCATGACCGTCGGCCTCGATCCAGTACCAGCCGTCAGTCAGCGCAAGCCATGCAGGACGGGTCGATCACCACCCCATGGCGCGACCTCAGAGAGCGGACGCATCCGGAAGCGAAATTTGATCAACCATTCATCCTTCCTCGCGCCACGGCACCAGACAACCTTCCGATACCGCCCCCTACACAGCCCTGCCACGGTTCCAAGGCGATCTGATCACGGGCCACGGCAACGAGCTCGGCTTCGCTTATGGTGCGCACATGCGCCGCTTATGCGTGATCGCACCATGCCAGGACGATGATCGGATGCCCCTCTGCGTCGATGACTCGCCTCCCATAGCAGGGTCCACCGGCGTCAGAGACGACCTGCACTTCATCGCACCGTCTCTGGACGGGCAGAGCGCGGCCGTCTGGCTGTCAGCACCAGCGACGTCAACTTCTCCGCCGACAGCGTGGCGGCTCTCACGCCGGGGCTGGTGCTGGTCCAGGGGTACGCCGACGGACGGTCGCCGGTCGATTGGGACAACATGACGATCACCCGGGAACAGTTCGACCGCCAGGGCCAGGATCCGGCCGGCTGTGAATGATCACATATAACCCTGAGGATCATCACTGACCAATGACAAATACTCCCGACCATGCTGGCTATAGCGACGCCGAGCGCTCCGCAATTCACGAACGGTGGCTTGCGGAGCGCCATCGCCGTACCGAGGATCCCGATTATCGAGAAGAGTGGTACCCCAAGCAGTGCGGCGCCTGCCGATTCTGGTTCCCGCTGGCCGGCGCGCTGGGCACCGATTACGGTGCGTGCGCGAATGCGGCCTCCCCCTTCGACGGGCGGATCCGTTTCGAGCATGACGGGTGTGACGCCTTCCAGGAGTCGGGAACCTGGTCCGTTCCGGAGGACCACGAGACGTATCGACGGCGAAGGCTGTACCTCGACACGCTGAACAACACGGACGAGCGTGGCTTGTCGCTGCTGCGCGACGCGCTGACCGAAGAGCCCGACCGGGAGCTGGCACTGGCCGTGATCCTGCGTGCGCTGGAGGCGGTGACCGCGGAGGAGCGGCGAGAGTGGATCGATCTGGCCCCTGCCGGACAGGATCGGGAGCGAGCCGAGGCCCGCGCGAAAGACCTCGAACTCCTGGCGGGCGGGCCGGCCGGTCAACCCGGCGAGTGGTCGGAGTGGATGCAGCTCAGGCTCGCGGCGACCACCTCCGATCCGGCGACCCTCGAAACCCTCACCCGGGCGGGGCGCACGAAACGCGTCAGGCGCCTGGCCACAGAACGCAAGTGGGCGATGCACGACCCCGGCCCCCCACCCGCCACCTGAGGACGAATCACCCAGCATTTGTACGACTACCTGCTCCCCGGCATCGTCAAGAGCACCGACACCGACTTCGATGTCTTCGTGGCTCCCTGCCGGGGCGTTCAGCACGCAACGAGAACGCTCGGCGCGGGCATCTCTGCTGATCATCCAGTGCGCGAGGGAAGCGGTCCTGACCACGAGGCCGAGGCGAAGTGCTCCACCAGACGAACGACATTGCCCCCGTCCCCCAGGCCCACTCTGTTCGTCCTGGGCCGACGGCAGGCGGGATGAACGAACTCACGCCCTAGCCGCGCAGCGAGAGTGTTAGCAAGATCGCAACATTGTTCTGACAAATAACGAAGCCCCTGACGGCATAACGCCTGCTCAGGGGCTTCCTGTTGCAGAGCCGACGAGGGGAATCGAACCCCGTGACGACAGACCGAGCGGCGACCCATCGACCAGTAGACCTCATCCAATCGCAACGACGAAAGGGCGTCAGCTCACGTAACGCATTCTGGGAGACCGGAACCGAAGTCAGCGATCGTCACGGCCTGCACCACTTCGATGCGCACCCGGGCGAGAGAAGCCGTTCCTGATCATCAGATTCCATCCCGTACTACATTCATAGATTTCGTGGGAGCGGGTCGCCGCGTCGTCGGTAGTGGCCGGGTCAGGGCACGCGTCTGGCGAAGCCGCCGGAAGTCCGACCGGGCCAAGACGTGGTCGACAGCGATAGCCCTCAGCGGGGCCGGTCCAGGTCGAAAGCCACACCGGCCAGGCGGATCGTCCGTACCCTCGGGTCCTTGAGCAGCTCCCGCAGCTCGCGGACAGAGCTGAGCTGGTCCACATAGCCGTAGGCGAGCCCGGCCTCGGCTGACTTGCGCAGCCGAGCCAAGGACAGGTCGAAGGATCGCAGGTTGGCGTTGTCGTAGTCTCGCAGCAGGGCAACCCAGTCGCGGAACTGCGGCAGGTTGCCACCGCACATGTCCTCGGTCCTGTCGCCGCCCTTGCCGAGGTCCATCGCGTCGTTCCAGTAGTCGAAGCCCCAGGTGACAGGGAGGGAGCCGGGTCTGCGCTCGTACACGATCCGTTCGGCGCAGGTGCCGTACTGCTTCACGACCGACTTCATCTCGGCCTCGCCGAGCGGCTGCTCGAACTCCACCACCGCCAGCGAGCTGAGGTCGGCGGGCAGCCGGGCGAGCACCGCGCGCACGTCGTCCTTGGTCGCCAGCGTGGTGCCCATGTCGAACAGAGACTGGGAAAGCCTGGTGTGGGCGGTGCTGCCCAACGGCAGGCGACCCACGCGGCCGAAGAAGTCCTGACTGATCGCGTACGACTCGCTCCCGGCCGGCCAGTCTCCGGTCGGCGCGATGGGACGCGCGGCCACCTCGAACGACATCGAGACGGGCGTGGTCTGGCAACAGGAGCCGATCGTCACCGTATGCGCCGGGTTGTAGATCTTGAATGCGGTGCCGAGCACGGCCTGCATACGGCGTTCCCGGTCGCCGCGGGTCTGCACCAGGGACGAGCCCTCGGTCGCGGCCACCGCGAGCAGCGCCAGCACGGCCAGGACGATGGTGACCGTCCTGAACAACCCCCGCCGGACCGCGCGCCGGGTGCGCTTGGGGTCGAAGTCCGGCAGGTCTGGCATTTCAGGCATGTCCATTGCTCTCCTCGTAAAGGTCAGCGAAGGCGGCCCTCGCCCGCCACACCGCGGTCTTGATCGAGTTGTGCGACCTGCCGGTCATCGCGGCCACCTCCACCATCGAGAAGCCCTCGAAGTAGACCAGCGTGAGCAGCCGGCGTTGCTGCTCGGGCAACCGTTCGAGCGCGTCGTGCACGTCCAGCGACTCCACGTGCAGCGGCGGCACACCCAACTCGTCAGGGTTCGGTAGGGCCATCTCGCGGCGGCTCCTACGTACGTGATCGACCAGGACGTTGCGCGCGATCGTAAGCAGCCACGCCGCCGCGTTATCACCCCGCCAACCGAGCAGAGCTCTGGTCGCTTTGACGAACGTCTCCTGCGCCAGGTCCTCGGCGAGATGCGGATCGCGGATCCTGCGCAAGAGGAACCCGCACACGAGCGGCCAGTGCTCGCGATACAGCTCCTCGATGATGTCGCCCCCCGAACGGTTTCGATTGTCACGTCACATACAGACGCCACCGCGGCGAGAATGGTCACACGGGTTGCCGATCAATGTGCCGGAAGCATGACGTCGCAGCAGAACCAAGGCCGCCCCCGCGACCGAGTGCCGGCATGAGCGCCGTCAACGGTGCATCAGGTGAACGGACATGCTGTGGGCGGATTCCAGGGCCCCTTCTCATCGCGTGCCATGCTGAGATGGCGGAGTGAACGAAGCCGATCGCGCTGCGGTGCTCGCCTTGCAGAATCTCTTCGCGACGCTGGGCGCCGATGCCCCTCAGGAGTGGGCTGCCTCAGAGATCTCAGAGGACATACCTCAGCTGGCCGGCTTCTTGGCGCTGCGGCGCATATGGCCAGACTTGATCAATGGCTGGACCACGCCGGGAGCGCTGGAAGGCATTCCCGCGGCTGCTCGACTGCTCGCCGACGGCGCGGACCCCGCCGACCTTGCGCGGGTCGCCCAGGTGGCCGCCTACGAAACAGCGTTCAGTCTCCTTCACAGCCTCACCGCCCACGGCCGCGACGACGACGCACCCACGGACACCCCTGGCTGGCGCCTCATGGAAACCACACCGTCAGGCGAACTCACTGGCAGGGCCGTACAAGGTCTTCATGAGAGCCTGCTCACCATGGACCCCTCAGGGCGCGACGGGCAGGACATCTTCGGCTAGAGACGGTTGCTGTACAACCCTGCTGCACGAGATCGAAAAGGCCCTCCCCCGATCACGGGAAAGGGCCTTCTACGTGCAGAGCCGACGAGGGGAATCGAACCCCTGACCTTCTGTTTACAAGGTCCCCAAAGGATCTTCGTGGGCGTTCATAGGCGTCCGCCACCTCGTCTACCGGCACCCTCGCCGTTCGTCTCCGTCCGCCGCAGTTCATGCTCGTCCGTTCGGGTGGCTCCCAAGGTGGCTCCCAGAAATCGCCCCGCGACCATGGCTTACTTGTACGCCTCTGCCCATCTCGACCACCAGCCGGTGAGTTCCCACCCAGCCGTTGTGATCGTCGACACGGCTGACAGACTGCGCGATATGAGCGAGGTCCTGCGGCACGTCCCCTTCCCGTTTCCCGATGACACTTTCCCGCCCGGCCTCGTGGCCGTCGTACAGAGGACGGTGATCTCCGGCGAGTTGCCCGCGCTCATCGTGATTCACGACGACGAGAACGATTGGCTCATTGGCGACGACGTCACCGACGCCAGCGACCCGGATGCTTCGGCAATCTGTCACGTCGCTCATGTCGTGGACCTCGATCCGAGCGTGGCCGAAACCGCGTCTCTCCCGTGTGGGTATGCCGCACGCAGAACCTCGAAAGATGAGCCATGGGTGGTTGAGGAGTGGTACTACGAGGAGGAGTAGGTCTTGACCTGCGCGTCCAGCGGCACCCCGCCCGCCTGATTGAGCGGGTGACGGGAATCGAACTCGTGCTGTCAGCTTGGGAATAGGCTACTCATCTTGCGGTCCTGAGCTGGGGGGACAAGGGTGCAGGTGAAGGCGGGTCAGGTGACCGTGAGTCTCCGTAATTTACCGCCGAGCGCCGCTCGTTCTGGCATGGATCTGGCGCGCGATCGATGCCTCTGTGTTGTGGCATTGTCGGTCGAAGCTGGCAGCATCATGGACGTGGACGACTTCAGGCCCTCCTCCAGCGGCCGGCCCCCGCACGCGGAGTGCAGATCATGACCGAGGATGAAATCTTCGAAGCGATACGGTCAGACGCTGGGCCCGATGTCCTACCGGTGGCCTCGCCCGAGGCTGTCGCCGAGGCTGAAGACGCCATCGGTTACCCGCTCCCTTCGCTGCTGCGACGGTTGTATCTGGAGGTGGGAAACGGAGGTTTCGGTCCTCGCGGTGGCATCATCGGTGTACGGGGCTATGACTTCTGGCGAAGCGACATCTACGCGGACATCACTGAGTCGGCTCTTGCGTTTCGTACTGATCCTTGCGAACCACGGCCGGGCATGATCCAGTTGTTGGACTGGGGATGTGCGATCGCGTCACTGCTGGATTGCAGTGATCCCCAAGGGGCGATGTGGGGATGGGACCCCAATTTGTGCTGCTTGGATCACGCGCTCTTTCCGCAGGACATCACCTTCGCGTCGTGGCTCGCCGAGTCGATCGGCCGCGATTTCGACGAACCGTTCTATGACGGTTACTTCGAGGTCTCGCCGCAAGAGGCGGTAGAGAACGCGATGAGCCCCATCGGAGAAGAGGAGGAACCGTGCAGGTGGTCGCCGTCTGTATGGGTGAAGGGCAGGAAGGCCGACGTCTCTGGGAGCGCCGTCATACGTCCGAATGACTGACGGGTTGGCTTCGTAAAGAGCGCGAGCCCCGGCTCAGGAGGGGCGCTTCCCCCCACGATCTGGGCCATCACGCTGAGAGCGGGTGACAGGAATCGAACCCACACTGTCAGCCTGGGAACATCATCGATCACGGCCTGCTCCCGGATCTTGGGGCTCGGCCCTGTCCTGGTGTCCCAGAGGGCGTTCGTGACCGTCGAAAGTGGCGAGGCATCTTAAATTTAGGACATAAGGTGTCTCCGTGAATGTGATCGAGTTCCGCGTTGAAGGGCCGGTCGCCCCCAGCGTCTATCTGCACATGGACATCCTGATCGATGGCATCAATCTCATCGAACTCGCACGCGTCGTCGAACTACCACTGGCCTCCAACCCAAGCATCGCGGGTGCCTATGCGGGGCTATTGGAGCGGGACTTGATCTGCTGGCCAAGCACTCATTTCCTCGGGGCACCCCATCTCCAATGGTTTTCCGAAGGAGAGACGGTGCTGCTGGGCTGCGAATGCGGCGAGTGGGAATGCTGGCCGTTGACCGCGCAGGTCGAGGTGACCGAGCAGATCGTCACTTGGTCTGGGTTCCGTAACGGCCACCGTCGCAATTGGAACCTCAGAGCGCTGGGTCCTTTCGTCTTCGACAGACAGCAGTACGAGACGGCTCTCCGCAGAACCGCCGCCTCCCCGAAGCTGTCTTGACCACAAGCTCACCGTGTAGCTCCCAGACGCCGGGGAGCCCCCTCGGCATGGAGCTGGACCGCAACGACCCTGCTCAGTGAGCCGTGCTGAGGAACGAAGCACGGATCGTCGATCGCCCCCAGCCATCTACGACGACCGGCCATGCCGTGGCGATCGTAGGGCTGCACCTGTGCGGCGGCGTGGCAACCCCGGCCGGTGCGTTTGGTTGGTCCGGCGGGGCCGGCGTGCGGTGGCCGGCCCGGTGTCCCGCCGCCGTCCGGGACCGGCCCCCAGGCCGCACGCCCGGACGGCGGGCGGGCGGAGGGCCGGGGGTACGGCGGCGCGCCGCGCCGCCGCTTGATACCTAAAAGAACAACTCGGCAATTCGGCAGACCCGCAAGTACGCCCTCGTTGCTCTCAATCGAGCAGGTCAGGACGGCGGCTGGTCAAGGCTCTCCGGGCGGTTACGAAGCGTTCGTGGAACTCTTCGGCAAGTGCCTCGCGTCGGTAGCGTTGCCGTAGTACGCGGTCGAGATCTCCGGCGCGGTTCACGAGGTCTGTGAGCGATCGGCGGTCGATGTCGAATGCGGCCAGGCCCTCGTCAACTGCTGCGTCGAGTTCTCCTCGGCGGGCGTGGACGATACCGAGATCGATGTGTGCGTCGGCGACTCGCATGGGGGCGTTTGAGGTGCCGTCTGGGCGGGTGTGCATCTGGATGGTTTCGCGGGCGTGTTCTTCGGCGCGGTCGTCGTCGGCGAGCCAGGTGTAGCAGGTGGCGGCGTAGAAGACCCACTTGGCGTGGTCGAAGACGAAGTGGTGGTCTGGGTGGTCGGGCATAGGCAGGCTGCTGAGGACTTCGGCTCCGCGGGTCAGGGCACGGTCGGCTTCCCGGCGCTCTCCGATGCGGGCCAAGCCACGGGCTTCTTGGAGAGTGAGTTGGACCATGGCACTGCTGGTGCCGGCGACTGCCTGGCCCATGCGGGCGGAGGTGACGACGTCTTCATAGCGGCCTTCAACGAGGGCGAACCACGCGGACATCTCGTGTGCCCAGCCCATGAGTTCGCCGTGTCCGACCTGGCGGCCCATCTCGAACGCGGCCCGTCGAGCTGTCTCGGCTTCTTCCCTCTCACCCAGGTCATAGTGCACGCATCCCAGTAGCGCGGTCAGCCATCCAGTGATCACGAGCAGTTCGCGATGCTGATCGAGAGTGAGGCGCCCAGACAGTAGGTGGTTGATCTGGGCGAGGCGCTTTTGGGTGCGGTCGCGGAGCGTGCCTGCGGGCACGACCGGATAGGCGCGGCACAACAGGTCGACGGCCTCGGCAAGGGCCTCCAGGGTGCCGGTTCCGACGTCGGATGCCTGGAGTTGCTGGGCGAGTTCCATCGTCCCGTAGAGATCGGCTTCGGCTCGCAGCGCGTCGGCTGGGATGACGCGAGCCTCGATGATGCGGCTGTCGTTCTGCCTTCCCTGGAAGAACCCGAGTGCTTCCGGTTCCAGTCCGGTCAGTTGCGTCAGCGCGAGTCGGTAGGGCGTGCGAGGCCATCGGACTTCGCCGGCCTCCCAGCGGCGGACCCGTTCCTCGTCACACGTCAGGCGTTCGGCGATACCTACCGGCGTGGCATTGATGCGGTCGGCCATGTCCGCGCGAGTGAGCCTGTGCTCGTTGCGCCAGGCACGTAGCCGCACGTTCGGGATGTAGTCGGGCATCTGCGGGTCTTCCTCCCGGCTGGGGGCTCGAAAGGGGAAACAAGGGGGCCGTTCAGGGGTCCTGCAGAAACGCGGTTGCCGGTGGACTTGTCATCAAGCAACCACGGTACGTCACGCGGCCTCCCGCCACAGGGAACGCCGGATGAACGAGGAGATGGCGACGGTGACCCGGCCAGACGAGACAAGCAAGACGTCGTGCTGCCCCGCCTGCCGGGGACGCGGGATCAAGCTGCGTGACTCACGCCGTGCGCTCCTCATCGGCGACGACGACGGAGATCAGACCTTGGGTGAGGAGCGGGAGTGTCTCGACTGCCTCGGAAGCGGCCGGGCCGAAGGGAGCGTGAAATGAATTCGATCATTCAGGCGGTGAACGCGGGCTTCGCGCAGAGTCAAAACGAGGGCATCATGCTCGTCCGGCTGCGTGACCGTCTCACGGGCCTCGGCGTGAACGCCGAGCTGCGCGACAACAACAGCGTGCTGCTGGTGCACAGGCCGGTGGAGGGGCTGCCGGTGTGGGTGTGCGTGGGGTACGGCGGCGCCTACTACTCCTGGCAGAGCGCCGAGAAGCGGCACCCGACCAGCGACCCGGAGGGCGCGGCGAACGTCCTGGCTGAGTACGTCGCCAGGTGATGACGGGCACGGCGAGGCAGAGGTGATCCCTTCCAAAGGGGGGTGAGGGTCATCGTCCGGTCTCGCCGTGCCTTCCCCGGCAGGCAGTTGCAGTGGCGTCCCCCGCGGCACCCTTCCCAGCCCGGTCGCTGCGCTGCCTGCCGGTTCTTCATGTCCGGCTCCCGCTTCCGCGAAGCACATGGACAGGCGGCGGCAAGCCGGATACGCTCAAACTTGGTAAAACAACCTGTCGGGTGTTGGACGGTCAGAATGTCGCTAGAGTCCGTACCGCCGAAGTATGCGCAGCTTGTGCAGGCCCTTCAACGGCGTATCGAGTCGGGGACCTATCCGCCCGGTTCCATGCTCCCCAGTGAGCACCAGCTCATCCAGGAGTTCAGCGTCTCCCGCCCTACGGTTGTGGCGGCGCTTCGGGTGCTGCGTGAGCAGGGCTGGATCGAGTCTCAGCAGGGCAAGGGGCGGTTCGTGCGGGGCCGTCCGGCGATGGCGTCGGTGGAGTCCAATCGTCCTGGACAGGCGTACCTGACCAACCCGGAGACGGACACCTCGGGTGAGTTGGTCGAGGCCGGCGCGGTGGCGCTGCCCAACCGGGTAGCGGTGCTGTTGGATGCGCAGCCTAAGAGCAAGGCGTTCCTACGTCGGCGGCTGGTCGTGCGCGATGGTAAGCCGAGTGAGTTGGTGTCGCTGTGGCTGCCTCTGGAGCTGTCCGAGGGCACCGACCTGACCAGCGGTGAGGCGCTGCCGCAGGGCGTCCGGCAGCATCTCCAGTCGCGCAAGGGGGTGCGCTTCGATCACATCATGGAGCAGATCACCGCCCGCATGCCCACGGCCCAGGAGGCAAAGCAGCTCGGCATGCCGAAGAACGTACCGCTGCTGGCGGTCTTCGGTGCCGTTCGGGATGCCTCCGGCCGGCCGTTGGTCGTGGTGGAGGTGCTGCTTCCGGCGGATCGCCACGAGCTGGACGACGCCTACCCGATCGACTGACCGGCGCTTCCGGCTACTTGTGCAGCGCCAGCCCCGCCCAGAGAACGGTCACCGCGAGTAGGGCCAGGGTGAAGACAATGGCGGCGCTGCGCCGTCGGGAGACGAGGGCGAGGACGAGCCCCAACATGGGTGCGCCGACTCCGACGATCACCATGGCGTTTCCGCAGATTTGAGAGAGCTGCCGGTTCGTTGCCTGCCCTCCGACGAGGGCAAAGCCGTAGCTGAACCACAGCACTCCCAAGAGGGGTGTGCCCAGGATCCATAAGAGGAACAGCAGCCATGGCCAGGCGGCATCCTTGGGCGGCGGGCCCGGTTCCATGATCTGGATTCTTCCCCTGAGGCTTCCGGTCGGCCAGCGACTTTCAGTACCAGCAGGGACACAATATGACATCGCGATCTCTCTCTTTGGTCAGATCGCCGTCACCTTTCTCCTCGACACTTGACCTACCAAGTTTGATCGGCCTACTCTCAGAGCATCACTTGATAGGTCAAGTGTCAGACATTCAAGAGAGGAGCCGTCATGGCTCTGCAAGGCCCTATCCCCGTCACCTTCGCCATGGTCTTCCCGCACGGCTGCTACATCGTCGGCGAAGTCGAGCCCGTCAAGGACTTCGACGCTTCGTCCAACGGCCGGTTCGTGCAGGCCCGCGACAAGCAGACCTCTGAGCTGGTCTGGCAGGTCGCGGTCATGGACGGTGACCCGACTCTCAAGCCCGCCCAGAAGACCGTCGCGGTCAAGATCCTCGCGCCGGTCCAGCCGGTGCCCCCGCAGCCGATGCCGGGGCTGCCGTTCACGCCGGTCGAGTTCAACGGTATGTCCGTCACGCCCTACGTCAACGCAGCCGGACGCCTCGCCTACTCGATCAAGGTTCGCGAGATGTACGCGCCTCGCCAGACTGCCCAGCCCGCTCAGAACAAGGCTTCGGCCGGAAAGGACGCCGCCTAAATGACCCGACGCCGTACCCCGCGCAACAGCGTGATCCGGCTGACCACCGGGCACGCCGCCCGTACCCTCAACCACCCGTTCCCGCGTCGTGAGCCCGTGTTGGCGCTCGACTTCGGCGCCACCTCCGTCCTGGTCACCACCAACGGACCCGTGACCGTCGAAGACCTGGAGTTCGCCCGCCAGCTCGCCCACGCGGCCAACCGCTTCGCCCGCTCCATCGAGCGCAGCTTCTACGGCCTGCCCGACGGCAAGGGGGTGGCGGCATGAGCGAGCGCAAGCCCTACACCTACGTCACCTTGTCCATGGACGCCGACTCGGCACCGCATGTCGGTGTCTCGTTCCACACCTCGCGTCTGAAGGTCCGTGCCGGGCTGCTGCTCAGCAACCCGCGCCCGTACCTGGACTTCGCCTCGCCCGAGGCGAACGTGCACATCTCCACCACCGGAGCCGGGCCGGTCACCGACGCCGACCTGAGCACCGCCCGCGAGATCTTCACCGCCGCTGCCCGCTACCTGGCCGACTGTGAGCAGTTGCACGCCGAACAGGCCGACAAGGACGCCACCGACCCTGCGACCTGACATGAGGCGGGGCCGCTGGAAGCGGCAACTTCCGGCGGCCCCTCGGTTCTCCCCTGACTCCACATCACGAGAGGTTTCGAGCTTATGTTCAAGCGGCTGCCTGGCGACGAGGCGCGCAACCTCGTCTCCACCACGCCCGACACGGCCGTCGTCTTCCGCCCGGCCGTCGTCAAGACACCCGCCATCATCACCTTCATCATCTACATCTGGCGCTTCCTGTCCGCCCTCGTCCGCACGACGTGGCGGCATCCGATCGCCGCCGCCCTGCCCGTCGCCCTAGGTGTCGCCTGGTACTGGTACGGCTGGCCCGCCACGGCATCCACGCTCGGCTTCGCCGTCCTGTCCCTGCTCGCCTGGGCCTTCACCGAGCCCGACTCCTTCTCGCGCCTCGTCGGCTTCCGCCTGCTGGCCTGGTGGCGGCTGATGTCGGTCTACCGCCGACACTGGCAAGCCGTCATGGAGGTCTCCGGGCTGGCCAAGCGCATCAACGGCCGGGCCTACATGCCCCGCCTGATGAAGGTCCAGTGCGACGGCTGGGCCGACCGCGTCACCGTCCGGATGCTCGCCGGTCAGGCGGTCAAGGACTGGTCCGACCGCATCGACAACCTCGCCCAAGGCTTCGGCACCACCTCGTGCCGGGTCGCGCTCATCAAAGGCGGCCGGTTGCTGCTGACGTTCCCACGCAGTGATCCCCTGGCCGCTCCCATGCCCGCCCTTCCCATCCCGAACGAACCATCAGTCGGCCCGGTCGAGATCGGCAAGCAAGAGGACGGCCGACCGCTCCGGCTCAAGGTCCACGGCACCCACGTCCTGATCGCGGGCGCGACCGGGGCCGGCAAAGGCTCGTTCCTGTGGGACACGATCCGCGGCTTGCTCCCCGCGATGCGGGCGGGCCTGGCCGAAGTCTGGGCGCTCGATCCGAAGCTGATGGAGCTGTCCTTCGGGCGTGAACTGTTCCAAGGCCGCTACGCCGCCGACCCGTCCGACTGCGCCGATTTGCTCGACGAGGCCGTCTCCATCATGCAGAAGCGGGCCGCTCGCTTCGCCGGCCTCCAGCGCTCCCACGTCCCGACCGTTGAGGACCCGTTCGTCCTGGTGCTCGTCGACGAGGTCGCGTTCCTGACCGCCTACCAGCCCGACAAGCATCTCCGGCAACGCATCTCCGCCGCCCTGGCCACCCTGGCGACCCAAGGCCGGTCAGTCGGTGTTGGCGTCATGGCCGCCCTCCAAGACCCACGCAAGGAAGTCATGAACATCCGCAACCTGTTCCCCGACAAGATCGCCCTCCGCCTGGACGAGTCCGAACAGGTGGACATGGTCCTCGGCGACGGCTCCCGCGACCGAGGCGCACTCGCCGACCACATCTCACCCATCCCCGAACAAGGGGCCGGCATCGCCTACATGCGGCTGGAGACCTCACCAGAACCGATCCGCGTCCGCGCCGCCTACGTCTCCGACGCCGACATCCGCGACATGGTCGCCTACTACCGGCAGGCCGCATGACGCTCTCTCACCTGCTCGACGGCCTGCGCTGTGCCACCTGCCTCGCCCTGAACGTTCTCCGCCTCGACCCGGTCCGCGCCCTGGTCGAGTGCACCGAGTGCGGCCAGACCGCGCTCATCGTCCCCGACCCCGACGAAGGGAGGACCGCATGACCCATGCGCACGACCGCGCACTCCCCCGAACCATCCGCCAGGCCATGCCGATGGCCCGCGACGTACTGGTAGAAGTCGCCAAGCAACACGGCGTCTGCATCCGCCCCATCCCGCTCAAGCGCCTCGACACCGTCACCGGCAAATCCGAGATCATCGACGTACCGTGCGGCGCCACCCTCGACAGCAAGTGCCCGCCCTGCGCCACACGCAACAAGCAGCTCCGCAAGGCCCAATGCCGCGAAGGCTGGCACCTGGAGACCGAACCTGCCATCACACCCGACGACCCGAACGAAGAGCAGCGCTGGCTGATCGAGTTCCGCGCCGACATGCAGGCCAGACGGGATGCCGCCGAACAGGCCGGCGACGACACCACCGAACTCGACGCGATCATCACCGGCCTCGACGAGGAGATCAACGCCGCAGGCATGCGCGGCAACATCCTCGGCCGTACGACCACCAAGCGCTCCCGCTCCACCAGACGCCGCCAGGACGCGCCCGACTTGCCCAAGCGCAAGATGACCAACACGACCCTCGGACGCACCTTCCAAGGCACGGACGGCAAGACCTACCGCCCGTCTCTGTTCGTCACGCTCACCTTGCCCTCGTACGGCAAGGTCCGCGACGGCGCCCCCATCGACCCCGACACCTACGACTACCGCCGCGCCGCACGAGACGCCCTGCACTTCTCCAAGCTCATCGATCGCTTCGTGCAGAACCTTCGCCGCGTCGCGGGCTACGACGTGCAGTATTTCGCCTCCGTGGAGCCTCAAGAGCGGCTCGCGCCGCACCTGCACATGGCCATCCGTGGAACGCTCCCACGCGCCGAGATCAAGCAGATCGCCGCCGCCACCTACCACCAGGTCTGGTGGCCACAGGCCGACGAAGTCATCTTCGACGGCGACCACCTACCGATCTGGGAAGACGGCACCGGCTACCTCAACTCGGCTACCGGCGAGGGTCTGCCCACCTGGGACGACGCCCTCGACGAGGACGCCGCCCCCCTCCACGTCATCCGCTTCGGCGACCAAGTAGACGTCCAAGGCGTGCTCGCCGGCACCCCAGACGCCGACCAGTGCATCCGCTACCTGTCCAAGTACCTCACCAAGTCCATCGGCGACGCCCTGGACGGCGGCCAGGCCCAGCACCAGCACGCCACCCGCATGCTGGACGCCCTCCGCTACGAACCCTGCTCACCCATCTGCCCGAACTGGCTCCGCTACGGCGTCCAGCCCAAGAACGCCAAACCGGGCATGCTCCCCGGCCGCTGCCGCAGCAAGGCCCACAAGCCCGACCACCTCGGCTACGCAGGACGCCGCATCCTCGTCTCCCGCAAGTGGAGCAACAAGACCCTGGCCGAACACAAGCAGGACCGCCGCACCTGGGTCCTGGAAGCCCTCGGCCAGACCGACGAGACACCAGACCCACACCGCTACGTCTGGAGACCCGTCCCAGCCGGAGACGCCAACGTGCCACCACTCGCCATCCGGCTCCTGCGCACCGTGGCCGAACGCCAACGCTGGCGGACCCACCTTCGCGAACTGGAAGCCAGAGCAACCGGACAAGATCTTTCGGCAACCGAGGACATGGGGAGGGCCGCATGACCACGAATGTCGCCCCTCTGCTCCTCCGTCCCGAAGAGGCGGCCGAACACCTCGGCATCGGCCGCACCAAGGTCTACGAACTGATCCGCTCCGGCGCGCTCCGATCGGTACGCATCGGCACCCTGCGCCGCGTCCCGGCAACAGCACTCACCGAATTCGTCACCCACCTCGAAGAGGAAACCGCATGAGCACCAGGAAGCGCGGCCAGAACGAAGACTCGATCTACAAGGACGGCGACCGCTGGCGCGGGGCGGTCTCACTCGGCTACGGCCCGGATGGCAAGCGCACCCGCAAGAAGGTTTCCGGCAAGACCCGAGCCGAAGTCGTCGAGAAGGTTCGCAAGCTCAAGGAGACCCTGGCTAAGGGCGCTCCGGTACCGGATGACCGGCTGACGGTCGGCGCGTTCCTCGATCGCTGGCTGCTCAACCTCCCCGGCCACATCGCCGATGGGACCCTGGACGACTACGAGGACACAGTACGGCTGCACCTGAAGCCCGGTCTGGGCCGTCACAAGCTGACCAAGCTCACCGTGGCCCAAGTCGATGCCCTGTGGCAGGCCAAGCGCACGGCGGGATACAAGGCGAACAGCGTCCGCAACATGCGTGCCGTGCTGCGCAAGGCCATGGGCCAGGCTGAGCGGGAGGGGCTGGTCATGCGGAACGTCGCGGCCCTGTCCATGCCTCCGCGCGTCCCGGTCGAGGAGGGCCGGACGCTCACTGTCGATGAGGGCAAGATGCTCCTCAGCACAGCAGCCGATCATCGTATGGGCGTCCTGGTCCTCCTGGCCCTCGTCTTCGGACTGCGTCGCGGCGAAGCACTCGGACTCATGTGGAACGCCTTCGACCCGGACGCCCGCACCCTCCGTGTCACCCACTCCGTCAAGCGACTCAAGAACCGCGACCCGAACACCACGACCAAGACCCGCATCGTGATCAGTGAGCTCAAGACCAAGCGATCACGCCGTATCCTCTGCCTTACTCCCGAGCTGATCGAGGCGATCAAACGACACAAGGCCGCGCACAACCAGGAACGTCTCAAGGCCGGCGAGGGGTGGACGGAGCACGGGCTGATGTTCCCGACGGCTTTCGGCAATCCATCCGACCCAGACACCTTCTCGCACCTGTTCTCCCGCCTGGCCAAGAAGGCGGGCCTTGGCCACTGGCACCCCCACGAGCTCCGCCACTCCGGCGCATCGCTCATGCTGGCCCAGGGCACGCCGCTGCACGTCGTGTCCGAAGTCCTCGGCCACGCCAGCATCTCGATCACGAAGGATGTCTACGGCCATCTACTGGAGGGCGACCGGCGCGCGGCCACGGAAGCCATCTCCAGCGCCCTCCTGGGCGGACAGGATCCGGTGGCTCCCAAGGTGGCTCCCAAAGGCGCCGAAGACACCGGTTGAAGGTCGGAATACAAAAGGCCCCTGACGGCATAAAGCCTGCTCAGGGGCCTTTCGCTTGCAGAGCCGACGAGGGGAATCGAACCCCTGACCTTCTGTTTACAAGACAGATGCTCTGCCGATTGAGCTACGTCGGCACGGCCTACCAGTGTAGACGCTAGCGGCGCCTGTGACGAGCGACCTCGTACAGTGCCACACCGGCGGCGACTCCCGCGTTGAGGGATTCCGCGGCGGCCTGCATGGGGATGCGGACGACCACGTCGCACTGCTCCCGGACCAACCGGCCGAGCCCCTTCCCCTCGGAGCCCACCACGACCACGAGCGGCTCGGCGAGGAGGTCGGCGTCGCCGATGTCGATCTTTCCGGCGCCGTCGAGGCCGACGATGAAGAGGCCGGCTTCGCGGTATTCGCGGAGGGCGGCCGTCAGGTTGGAGGCGCGGGCGACCCGCAGCGTGGCGAGCGTGCCGGCCGAGGTCTTCCAGGCGCCACCCGTCACCCCGGCCGAGCGGCGGGACGGGATGAGCAGGCCATGCGCGCCGAACGCGGTGGCGGAACGGGCGATGGCGCCCAGGTTGCGCGGGTCGGTGACCGAGTCGAGCGCCACGATCAGCGGGACCTCGGCCGCGTCCTGGGCCAGTTCGACCAGCTCGGACGGATGCGCATAGTCGTAGGCGGGGATCTGGAGCGCGATGCCCTGGTGGACGACGCCCTCCGTCATCCGGTCGAGCTTGTCGCGGGTGACTTCGAGCAGCGCGATCCCGCGCTCTGCCGCGATCTTGATGGAGTCGCGTACGCGGTCGTCGTTCTCGACGCGCTGGGCCACGTAGAGGGCGTTGGCGGGCACCCCGGCCTGCAGCGCCTCCAGCACCGGGTTACGGCCGCCGATGTATTCGGGGGCGTCCTCGGAACGCTTCTGCCGGGCCGGGCCGCTGCCCGGACGGCGCGTCTCGCCGCCGCGGTCCTCCCTGGCGATGCGCTCGGACCTGGCCTTGTCCTTGTACCAGTGGCGCATCTCGGCAGGCGGCGTCGCGCCCCTGCCCTCGAGCGACCGGCGCTTCTGGCCCCCGGTGCCCTTGGAGGGGCCCTTCTTCTTCGCGGGCCTGCCCGATGCCCTACCGCCTGCTGCCATGCCATCAAGGGTATCGGCCCGTCGACCCACCCGATCCCGCCGGGCAAGCCCCCATCCGATCCCGCCGAGAAGGACCGCGTCCGCACACTGACGTCCGCACACGACCGGCCGCGGCACACCCGGCGAGCCGCCTGCCCTCAGGGCGCACGTAGCGCGCCGCTCACCACCTCACCGAGCGTCTTGCGTCAGCACATCACCACAAATCGCCTCATCGGGCCGCATGCGAGATCGGGCCGCACGCGACGCCGTGACCGCACATCGCGACGACCGCAGGCCGCCCGCCCTCTCCCAGCAGAGCACCCAAAGCGTCCCCAAACCGCCCCCGCACAGCCCCCCGCACAGTGCAAAAGGCGCCCACCTCGAACCGGCCCCAGACGACTCCGAATGCGCCCACCCCCACCCCAAAGGCCGGTTATGGTCCTTGGCCATGACTGAGTCCGCCTACCTCCAAGCCACCCGAACGGCCTACGACACCGTCGCCCGCGAATACGCCGACCTGCTGAGGAACGAACTCGACACCAAGCCCCTGGACCGGGCCATGCTGGGAGCGTTCGCCGAGCTCGTGCAGGGCCCGGACGCCGGAGAGGTGGCCGACCTGGGCTGCGGACCGGGCCGCGTCACCGCCCACCTCCACGCCCTCGGGGTGAACGCCTTCGGCATCGACCTGTCGCCAGGGATGATCGACGTCGCCCGCCGGAGCCACCCCGGCCTTCGCTTCGAAGTGGGTTCCATGACCGCGCTGGACCTGGCGGACGCGTCCCTGGCCGGGGCCGTCGCGTGGTACTCCACCGTCCACACCCCGCCGGAGCTCCTGCCGACCGTGTTCGCCGAGATCCACCGGGTGCTGGCGCCGGGCGGCCATCTGCTGATCGCGTTCAAGGTCGGCGACGAACGCCGCCACCTCAGCCAGGGCTACGGCCACAAGCTGTCCCTGGACGTCTACTGGACTCCCCCGGAGCACATCGCCGACCTCCTCGCCAAGGCCGGCCTGTCCCTGGACGCCCAGCTCATCCGCGAACCCGACGAGAGCGAAAGACCCCGCTCAGGCCGCCAAGCCTTCTTCCTGGCCCACAAACCAACCGACAAACCAACCGACAAACCAACCGACGAACCGACCGCCAAGCCGATAGACAAGCCGGAAACCCCAAACTCCATCAGCCAGCCCCCCGAGCACGAGCCCCGAGAACACTGACGGAAGATGTCAGCGACCACCGACTAACGTGCCCGCCACCCAGCACCACCCCGACCATCCCCCAGGGAGCAGCCGCATGATCCTGGAGATCCGCACCTACCGCCTCAAACCCGGCACCCGCGCAGACTTCCTCCGGATCATGCACGAAGAAGCCCTCCCCCTCCTGGCGAAGGCCGGCATCGACGTGGTGAGCAGCGGCGCCTCCCTCGTGGACGAGGACGGCCACGAGGAGGCGTACCTCATCCGCGCGTTCCCCTCGAAACAGACCCGCGACGAGCAGGAGGACGCCTTCTACACCAGCCCGGCATGGCACCAGGGCCCGCGTGAGGGCATCGTCTCGCGCATCGACGGCTACCACACGATCGTGATCGAGACCACCGACGCCGCCGTCACGGCCCTCCGCGGCTGACGGCGGACGCGAAAGGCGCCCGCCGTCACTCAGGAGCGGCGGAAGGTCAGCGGGCCAGCTCCCAGCGGGCGCCGTGCGGCGTGTCCTCGACCGTGATGCCCGCCGCGGCGAGCTGGTCGCGGATCGCGTCGGCCGCCGCGTAGTCCTTACGGGCCCGCGCGGCCTTGCGCTGCTCCAGGGCCACCGCCACCAGCGCGTCGACCACCGGCGACAGGTCGGAGCCGCTCCCGCGCCACTGCGGCGAGCGAGGGTCGAGGCCGAGCACGTCGAGCATGTTCTGGGTCTCGGCGAGGAGGCGCGCGATGGCCTCCTTGTCGCCCCGCGACAGCGCCACGTTGCCCTCGCGCACCACCTCGTGCACCACGGCGAGCGCCTGCGGCGTGCCGAGGTCGTCGTCGAGCGCGTCGGCGAACGCCTGCGGAAGGGGCGCGTCGGCGTCGACGTCGTGGATCACCTCGGCGGCGCGGGTGACGAAGCCCTCGATCCGCTGGTAGGCCGCCGCCGCCTCCAGCAGCGCCTCCTCGGAGTACTCGATCGAGGAACGGTAGTGCGGCGCGGCCAGGTAGTAGCGCAGCTCCACCGGACGCACCTTCTGCACCATCTCGGGGATCAGCAGCGAGTTGCCGAGCGACTTGCTCATCTTCTCGGCGCCGATCTTGAGCATGCCGTTGTGCATCCAGTAGCGGGCGAAGCCGTCGCCGGCGGCCTGCGACTGGGCGATCTCGTTCTCGTGGTGAGGGAAGATCAGGTCGATGCCGCCGCCGTGGATGTCGAACGTCGGCCCGAGGTACTTGGTGGCCATCGCCGAGCACTCCAGGTGCCAGCCGGGACGCCCGAGCCCCCACGGCGTGGGCCAGGTCGGCTCGCCCGGCTTGGCGCCCTTCCACAGGGCGAAGTCGCGCGCGTCGCGCTTGAGCGACTCGTCGTCGGTGTCGGCCGCGGCCCGCATGTTCTCCAGCTTCTGGTTGGAGAGCTTGCCGTAGTGGTCGGCGTAGGACTGGACGCTGAAGTAGACGTCGCCGCCCGAGGCGTAGGCGTGGCCGCGCTCGATCAGCCGCTCCATCAGCGTGATCATCTCGGGCACGTGGCCGGTGGCCCGCGGCTCGACGGTGGGCGGCAGGCAGCCGAGCGTGTCGTAGGCCCAGGTGAAGGCCCGCTGGTTGCGCTCGGCGATCACGAACCAGGGCACGTCCTCCGCGGCCGACACTCTGATGATCTTGTCATCGATGTCGGTGACGTTGCGGCAGAACGTCACGTCGTATCCGGAACGCGTGAGCCAGCGCCTGAGCACGTCGAAGTTCACGCCTGAGCGGATGTGCCCGATGTGCGGAGGAGCCTGCACGGTGGCCCCACACAGGTAAATCGACGCCCGGCCGGCTTCGACCGGAACGAATTCACGGATGGCGCGCGTGCTGGTGTCGTAGATGTGCAGGCTCACGAAGGCAAGGCTAACGCCTCGGGGGCTCTCGTAGGCCGATTACTCAGCCTCGTACCGTGACCTTGTCGGGACGGATCCGGATGATCAGGCGCTCGGTGCCCGGCTTGTCCTTCCACGGCTCGCCCGTGTACTTGTGGGCCAGCTCCTGGATCAACGCGCCCTCGGGGTCCTCCTCGATCGTCACCCGGCCGCGCACCTCCAGGTAGCGATAGGGATTGCCAGGGTCGATGACCAGCAGACTCGTCCGCGGGTCGCGCTCGAAGTTGCGCGGCTTCACCCGCCCCCGGACGGTCGAGAACAGGACGTCGTCGCCGTCCGTGCGCACCCACACCACGGTCGACTGCGGTCCGCCGTCGGGGTTGAGGCTGGTCACCGTCGCATGATTCGGGGCATCCAGGAGTTCGCGCGCTTCTTCCGGCAGCTCGGGCATGTGTCTCCCTCGATCGGTCGTGATCCCCATTCTTCTGTAGTCTCGAAGGCGCCATGGACGTGACTCCCCCCTCTACGCTCCGTCGCCTGGGCATCGCCCTGGCCGGGCTCGCGGTGGCCGCTCTGACCGGAGCCGCCTGCGCGCTGTCCTTCGACGATCTGCGCGCGCTGGCCGTCACCGGCGAGGCGCGGCAGGACCTCGCCTTCCTCTATCCGGCCGCCTTCGACGCGCTGCTCGTGGTCGCGCTGCTCGGCGTGCTGCTGCTGCGCCCCGCCCGGCCGCTGGTGCGGGCGCAGGCCGCCACCGTGCTGGTCCTGCTCATCGTGGCCGCCGCGGCGGCCAACGTGGCGACCGCGCTGCGGTTCACCTTCGACGCGCGCCAGGTGGCCGTGGGCGTGGCCCTGGCGCCCTGGGTCATGCTGGCCGTGGCCCTGTGGCTCTGGCTGCTGCTGATCAAGCACGTCCAGGCTCACCGGGGCGCGGCACGCGAGGAGGCGGACGACGACGACTTCGTCCCCTTCCACCCGGGCCGCGCGGCCGACACGCCGCCGCCGCTCGTGACCGAGGCGCCCCCGCCGGTGCTGGAGTCCACGCCGCTGGTGGGGCCTACGGCCGCGCCGGAGACGCCGCCGGTCCCGGCCCAGGTGTCCGAGTGGCGGGCCGTGCAAGAGCCCGAACCCGAGCCTGTACGAGCCCCTGAGCCCGAACGAACCCCTGACCCCGAACCGGAACCCGAACCGGAGCCCGAGCCCGAGCCCGACCCGGAACCGGAACCCGAGCCGGAACCGGAACCGGAACCGGAACCCGAGCCGTTGAGGCGGCCGGTCCGGTGGGGCGACCGGGTGAAGCCGACCGACGTCCTGGTCCACCCCCGCACCGACACCCGGGCCACCGACACGCGCGACGTCGACACCCAGCCCGTCCCCGTCATCGAGGACGACCGCCGGACCCGCCCCGCCGCCGACGAGCCCCGGACGCCCCAGAGCGACTCTGAGGCCACCGCGCCCCACCCGGTGATCCACGAGGACACCCAGGCCCCCTCCGGCCGCCTGCGCAGCACTCCGCGCCCGCCGGACCCCGAGGAATAGCGGGCCAAGCCACGAAGAAACGCGAGAAGCACGAGAGGCCCGTCCGGGATGATCCCGGACGGGCCGTTTCGTGTGCGTCTATCTCGTCTACACCCCTGGCGCCCGCTAGACCCTGGAGCCGCGGCGTAGGCCGGCGACCAGGCCGACACCGACGATCGCCAGGACGACCTGCATCACGAGCTCGATCCAGTCGATGCCGGGGGTCGTCTCGACGCCGAGCACCTGGGCGATGAGGGTGCCCAGCAGGGCGGCGACGATGCCGACGACGATGGTGAGGATCCACCCGATGGCCTGCCTGCCGGGCAGCAGCAGGCGACCGATTGCGCCAATGACGGCGCCAATCACGATGGCGCCAAGGATGGACTGAATGGTCATGACACGAAACCTCCCCGTGAGAGTGAGCCGTTCACTCTCACGGGGAGCTTCGCTACCCGATCGCCGGCGATTATGCGCCGGCTTTACGAACGAGCAGGTCAGGTCGTGGTTCGGCCGGTGCGTCCACCGCGTCCTCCCCAGCCCATCCGCGTCACGAGGAGCACGCCGACCACAGCCAGGACGAGCTGGAGTATGTGTTCGAGCCAGTCGATGCCCTTGGTGTCGGCCCAGCCGAACGCCTGGGCGATCAGGGTGCCGATCAGGGCGGCCACGATGCCCACGATGAGCGTCAGGCCGATGGACATGTTCTGCCTGCCAGGCACTATCAGCCGGGCCAGCGCACCGACGATGGCGCCGATGACTACTGCGGAAACGATCGCGCCGATCATGTGTAGCTCCCCCCGAGACGTTCACATGTCTTAGATGGGGACATACCCGACACCTGGGGAAACTACCCCCTGAGGAAGGCGGCGGTCCGTACCGCGCCAGTGACGAACCGCCGCCCCCACAGTTGGCGGGTTCGGCGACGACCCGCCGGGACACCCTCACGCATCCCACACATAAGACGCTGAATGCCTAGGAAAGGTTGACCACGAGGGCCGTGGCGATGGCGGCGATCCCCTCGCCGCGCCCGGTGAGCCCGAGCCCGTCGGTGGTGGTGGCCGAGACGCTCACCGGCGCCCCCACGGCGCCGCCGAGCGCCAGCTCGGCCTCGGTACGCCGAGGAGCCATCTTGGGACGGTTGCCGATCACCTGGACGGCCACGTTGCCGATCTCGAAGCCCGCCGCGCGCACCTGGCGGGCGGTCTCCTCCAGCAGGGTGACCCCGGAAGCCCCGGCCCAGCGGGGATCGGACGTGCCGAACAGCCCGCCCAGGTCGCCCAGGCCGGCCGCGGACAGCAGCGCGTCGCAGGCGGCATGCGCGGCGACGTCGCCGTCGGAGTGGCCGTCGAGCCCGATCTCGGCCGGCCAGTGCAGGCCGGCGAGGCTGAGCTCACGCCCCGAGTCCGCCGAAGCGAACGGGTGGACGTCGACTCCGACGCCCACCCGTGGAAGATTCGTGTTCAGGAGTTGAGAACCTCGTCGAGCAGGGCCTCAGCCTTGTCCTCATTGGTCTTCTCGGCGAGCGCGAGCTCGCTGACGAGGATCTGACGAGCCTTCGCGAGCATGCGCTTCTCGCCCGCTGACAGGCCGCGCTCGCGGTCGCGACGCCACAGGTCGCGAACCACCTCCGCAACCTTGTTCACATCGCCGGAGGCGAGCTTCTCCAGATTGGCCTTGTAACGGCGCGACCAGTTGGTCGGCTCTTCCGTGTGCGGCATCCGAAGAACATCGAAAACCCGCTCAAGGCCTTCCTGGCCGACGACGTCGCGCACACCGACGAGTTCCGCGTTTTCTGCTGGCACCTGGACGGTAAGGTCGCCCTTGTCGACCTTGAGCACCAGGTAGGTCTTTTCCTCACCCTTGATGGATCGCTTCGTGATTGCTTCGATCCGAGCAGCCCCATGGTGGGGGTAGACGACAGTGTCGCCGACCTGGAAAGTCATGTGACAAGTACCCCTTCCGCTGTACTCCAGGGTACCACGCATCCACAGGCTCCCGGAACAGTGAAATCCTCATAACTGCAGGTCAAAGCCGCATATTGGGGCTTGACAAGTCCTCGACCGTATGAATCGCATTTCCGGACATAGCGAATGACCTGCAGGGGTGCGGATATGACCATGGATTCAGGTGGATATGGTAGGCGCTGCCCAACACCCCATGCGCCATACCGCGCAAGAGCAAGGAGAACCCGCACGTGACCAGCCGTCGCTGGATTGTCGTAGCCGCCGCGTTCTTGGCAGCCCCCGTGCTCGCGGGCTGCGGGGCAGGATTCGACGCCAACACCAACAAGCCGTACGCCCCGAACGAGGCGGTCGCACTCATCGACCAGGGTGCTTATGGCACGCGCGGCATTCACATCCCGCAGGCGTTCATCCTCGGCCCCGACTCCGGCGCCCAGCTCCCGTGGCGCGGTTCAGCCCCGATCTACCTGAACATCCTCAACACCGCGGGCGCCGCCGACACGCTCCAGGCCGTCTCCGCGGGCTCGGTGGGGTCCGTGAAGGTCGCCGCGCCGATCCAGCTTCCCCCCAACCAGCTCGTCAACACCGGCAAGCCGCAGCCCCAGCTGATGCTGGAGAGCATCTCCACGAGCCTCAGAGGCGGCGAGAGCGTGCGTCTGGACCTCCAGTTCGCCAACGCCGGGACAGTGACCCTGACCGTCCCTGTGGTCACGCGCAGCCGTGAGTTCAAGGACTACCCCGCCGCCCCCAACGCCACCCCGGTCGCGACGCCCTCGGCGTCGCCCACCCCGACGGCCACCGAAGAGGCCCACTGACGGCATGAGAGAACCCTTGTTCTGGTACGAACCCACGTACCAGAACAAGGGTCGTTCACTCCTCGGCGGCGTCGAACTTGTAGCCCAGGCCGCGCACGGTGAGGATGCAGCGCGGGTTCGACGGGTCCGCCTCGATCTTGGCCCGCAGGCGCTTGACGTGGACGTCGAGCGTCTTGGTGTCGCCCACGTAGTCGGCGCCCCAGACGCGGTCGATGAGCTGGCCGCGGGTGAGCACCCGGCCGGCGTTGCGCAGCAGCACCTCCAGCAGCTCGAACTCCTTCAGCGGCAGCTGCACCTGCGCGCCGCGCACCGCGACGACGTGGCGGTCGACGTCCATGCGCACCGGGCCCACGGCCAGGACGGCCGTCTCCAGCTCCTCCACCACGTCGCCCTGACGGCGCAGCACCGCGCGGATGCGGGCCACCAGCTCCCGCGAGGAGAACGGCTTGGTCACGTAGTCGTCGGCGCCCAGCTCCAGGCCCACGACCTTGTCGATCTCGCTGTCCTTGGCGGTCAGCATGATGACCGGCACCTTCGAGCGCTGCCGCAGCGAGCGGCACACCTCGGTGCCCGGCAGGCCGGGCAGCATCAGGTCGAGCAGCACGAGGTCCGCGCCGTTGCGGTCGAACGTGTCGAGCGCCTCGGGCCCGGTCGCCGCGACCGACACCTCGAAGCCCTCCTTGCGCAGCATGTAGGACAAGGCGTCGGAGAAGGACTCCTCATCCTCAACCACTAGAACTCTGGTCATTTTGCGGTCTCCAGGGGAATCGAGGGTGGTACTGCCACCGCCGTGCCGCCGAAGGCGGGCAGACGGAGGGTGAAGGTGGAGCCGGAGCCTTCCTTGCTCCAGACGGACACCTCGCCCGCGTGGGCCGCGGCGACGTGCTTGACGATGGCCAGGCCGAGCCCGGTGCCGCCGGTCGCCCGTGACCTGGCCGCGTCGACGCGGAAGAAGCGCTCGAAGATGCGCTCCAGAGACTCCTCGGGGATGCCGATGCCCTGGTCGCTGACGCTGATCTCGACGGAGTCGCCGGCCGGACGGACGCTGACCACGACCCGCGTGTGCTCGGGGCTGTAGGCGACGGCGTTGTCGATGAGGTTGCGCAGGGCGGTGACGAGCAGCTCGTCGTCGCCCCAGATGCGCAGGCCCTCGGTGCCGCCGGTGACCAGCGTGATGTCCTTGGCCACCGCCTTGGTGTTGCAGTGGTCGATGGCGTCGTGGACGGCCTCGTCGATGGCGACCTGGCCCGGGGTGGGGATGGGCTCGGCGCCCTGGATCCTGCTCAGCGTGATCAGGTCCTGGACCAGGTAGGTGAGCCGGGCGGCCTCGTGCTGCATGCGCCCGGCGAAGCGGGTGACCGCCTCGGGGTCGTCGGCGGCGTCCTGGATGGTCTCGGCCAGCAGGCTCAGCGCGCCCACGGGGGTCTTCAGCTCGTGGCTGACGTTGGCGACGAAATCGCGGCGCACCGCCTCGACCCTGCGCCGCTCGGTCTGGTCCTCGGCCAGCACCAGCACCTGGCCGTAGGAGCCGAGGGGGGCGACGCGGACGGCGAAGTTCGTCGTCTCCTGGCCGAACTTGTGGCCGGCGACGTCGATCTCGCTCTCGCGGATCTCGCCGTCGCGGCGTACCTGTCTTGCCAGTGCGAGCAGCTCCGCGGCCATCAGCCTGTCGCCCTTGACCAGCCCGAACGCGCGCGCGGCCGAGCTGGCGCGCAGCACGCGGTCGTGCGCGTCGAGCACGACGGCGGACGAGGGGAGCACGGCGAGCACGGAGGCCACGCCCTGCGGCAGCGCCGCTCCGGTCTCGACGCCGTCGGCTGAATCGGTCCTCTTCGGAGCCTCGATCTGGTTCCGGTAGAACAGGACCGCCAGGGCTCCCACGACGAACCCGGCCAGGGCCGCGAAGCTCATGGCCATCTCACTCATGCCTCCGATGGTAGGTGGCGAAGCCCAAGGGACAGACCTCTCACCTGCGGATGAACGGCCCTTTCCTGGAAAGTTCATCTCGCAGTAGAGGTTCGTTCATCGAGTGGCACGTACGGTGACGACATGCGCGACGCGTACCATGAAGAACTTGATCTCCTGACGGGCAAGCTGGTCGAGATGACGAGGCTGGTCCGCTCGGCCATCTCCCGTGCCACCACGGCCCTCCTCGACGCCGACCTCCAGCTCGCCGAGAGCGTCATCTCCCGCGACCAGGAGGTGAACGCCCTCTTCGCCGACATCGAGACGTCGATCTTCGAGCTGATGGCCAGGCAGCAGCCGGTCGCGGTGGACCTGCGAATGGTCATCACGGCGCTGCGCATGGGCACCGACCTCGAACGCATGGGCGACCTCGCCGTCCACGTGGCCAAGGTGGCCCGGCTGCGGCACCCCGACTCGGCGATTCCGCCCGAGACTCGCTCGACCATCGTGGAAATGGGGCAGATCGCCGAGAACCTGGTCACCAAGGCCGGGAGCTGCGTGGCCTCCAGGGACGTTGAGTCGGCCCTTGAGCTGGAGGAGGACGACGACGCGATGGACCGGCTGCACCGCCGGCTGTTCCGCAACATCCTGGCCAAGGACTGGCAGCACGGCGTGGAGCCGGCGATCGACATCACACTGATCGGCCGGTACTACGAGCGGTACGCCGACCACGCGGTGCGGGTGGCGCGGGACGTCGTCTACCTGGTCACCGGCTCCCGTCCCAGCTGACGGCCTCCCGGAGGCGAGCTCTTCACCCGGACGCAGCGGGCGGCACCTGTCGGGGGGCCGCCCGCTTCGCACGTCCCCGGCCGGGCAAGGGGCGATCCGGCGGGACGAACAGCGGCAAGCAGCGACAGACGCCCGCCAAGCGCCCTGTCTCCTGGCCAAAAGCGGATGCGGTGACGTCTGCGCATGTGGCAGGCTCCGCCGGTGAATCGTGAACAGATCTCCCGACTCGCCCACGCGGACCATCCGATCGCGGCTCCGCTCGACGACGACTCGGTGCGCCGCCTTCTCGACCGCGCCCTCCCCCAGGGCGGCTCACGCGTGCTCGACCTCGGCTGCGGCGGCGGGGAGTGGCTGCTGCGCGCGCTGGGCACGCGTCCCAAGCTGCAGGCGGAGGGCGTGGACATCGCCGAGGGCTCGCTGGCGCACGCCCGCGAGAGCGCGGAGGCGCTCGGCGTCCACGACCGGCTCGTCCTCCATCGTGCGGACGCCGCCGAGTTCACCTCGCCGCACGCGTTCGACCTGGTGATCAGCGTCGGGGCGACGCACGCGTTCGGCGGCCTGCCGCCCACGCTCGCGGCGGCGCGCGAGCACCTGGCCCCCGGCGGGCGCGTCCT
The DNA here is from genome assembly GCF_053596515.1 of Nonomuraea sp. NPDC001684. Taxonomy (NCBI): domain Bacteria; kingdom Bacillati; phylum Actinomycetota; class Actinomycetes; order Streptosporangiales; family Streptosporangiaceae; genus Nonomuraea; species Nonomuraea sp. NPDC001684. The sequence goes on along the minus strand of NZ_JBSFGJ010000008.1, from coordinate 32,041 downwards.
GGTCGGCGACGGTTTCTGGGCCGGGGAGCCGTCCGCCGAGGCGGTGGAGATGCTGGGCGAGCTCACCGGCCTGCCGGCCCTGATGGACCGCGTCACCGCCGACGGCTGGACGCCGGTGCACGGCCACATCAGCACCCGCCAGGAGCTCGACGACTACGAATGGGCCTGGACGGGCTCGCTGGCGTCCTGGGCTCTGGACAACCCCGACCATCCGGACAGGTGCGAGGCCCTCACGACGGCCGACACCCACCGCGCCGAGTGGCTGCGCGTCTACCGGGACGTCTTCGGGTTCGTCACCCTCGTCCTGCGCCCGACGTCCGACTGACGGGCCGCGCCCGCTCCTCGGTCGACGTCAGGAGGCCGCCTGCCGGCTCCTGCACACATGCCGCCGCGCCAGCTCGGCCCAGACCGCGGCGGCACGGGCGTACGGGCCCCTGGCGGTCTCCTCGTGGTCCCCGCGCTCGGTGACCCGCCGCACGAAGAACTGCGCCGCCTCGAAGCACAGGACGTACTCCTCGCAACAGGACGCTTCGACCACGCGTACGAGCCCGCGCGACACATGGGGCTCCCACGTCGGCACGTCAGACCGTCCCGCCCGGAACGCGGGCTTCCCCGGCGGACGGAAGGGGGCAGGAGCGCTCAGCTCTGGCAGAGGTGCTCACATCCCCGAAAGCATAGGCACCTCGCCCCAAGCCGGCCCACACATTTCAGTGTCCGGCATCAGTGACATACCTTCCTCGCCCCCGCCCCCCAGCCCCAAGCCCTCGCCCATCGCGGACGTCCAGGCAGGTGACGCTGGTATGACAGCGCCGATCCGCCCTCAAGAAGGGCGGCGTCGGCCGCTGCACGGCTGCATCTCGACACAGCATCGAGACCGGCACCTAACAGTTTTCGTGGTCACGCCCCATCGACGGGATAGCGCAATCGGGCTCGCCGCAGCCCCTCGTGACCGACCGCGAAAACGAACGGCTCGATCACCCGCCTCACGACATGGACGATCTGAGCCTCGTTGCCGAGGAAGGCCGCTGCCATCTCCTTCCCGACCATCCTGGCGTTCGCCAGCGCGAATATGCGCGCGCCGCTCGTGTAGATGACGCGCGCTTCCACCAGGTTCCGGGTGATTGCAAGGTCCTTGCACAACAGGATGTCGCCGCGAATCGTGGCTTCTTCGATCCACTGAACGTCAGCGATGCGTTGGGAGGCGTCCGCCCCGTAGCGCTCATCCATCGTTTCCAGGACCCAGCCGGCCTCGCGCAGGGCTTGGGGGACGATGCGGGAGCCTAATCCGCGGTCCAGGAAGAAGGTGAACCCGGAGGCGCGCGCATCGTCCGTCATGCCTTCCTCTCACGCCGCCTGCGGCAGAAGACCTTCGACCTCGTCCACTTGGAGGTCGTAGTCCTCGGCCACTTCTCGGCTGTCCTCACCGGCCCGCAGGCGGTTGAGCACGTCGGCGACACGGACGCCTCGTCGGGCGACGGTCGGCTGACCGCCGTTGATCCAGGAGTCGACCGTGACCGCCACGCGGTCGTAGCCCGGAAGCTGGATCACTTTCATCCAACCGTCCACGTAAGTGACGCGTCGCAGGTAGTCACGGACGATCGGCCGGAACACCTGCTGACCGCTGCGTACCACGACCAGCCCGTCGACCGCCTCGCGCTCCACGGGATCGTCGGTGTGCTCCCTGAAGTCCCACAGCACCTCAGCGCCGTCGGTCATCAGCCGCTCGCTGGCCAGCGCCTGCTCCAGCCCGATGTTCTCCTCAAGCCAGCGAATGGCCGGCCTGATGCGCCGCATCGGAACGTCTGCCCTGCGGAAGGCGGCCAGCATGTACGCCTCGGCCAGACCGACGAACGGCACGGTCGGCCCCTGTGCGCCGGCGGTCGTCACCAGGGGCTCGACCGCCACCGTGACGCCGTCCATCCGCTTGTACGCGTAGCCGACGGACCAGTTGCGGAAGGATTCACGCGGAACGCCGATCAGGTCTGCCGCCTGGCTCTTGCTGTACAGGGGGGTGACATAGCGGAAGTCGCTGATCAGCCCACTACGTGGAACGTGGTCGCGCGGTTCCATCAGAGTCCTCTCCCTTCAGGCTCAGCCTAGGGAAATCCGCGACCGGATGCTCGCAATCTCCCGTCCTTCAGATCGATCATCCACGCTCCGGCGCAGGCACCGTCGTCCCGACACGTCACGAGGGCGCACGCAGGCCCAGGCCGGGAGAGCACGAGGGGACGGGAGAGTCCCCTCGCGCGCCCGAAGGGCTGTGGGGTCAGCGGCCCTGGTTGGCCACTGCTTCGATGGCGGCCTTGGCGGCCTCCGGGTCGAGGTAGCGCCCGCCGCGCACCTGCGGCTTGAAGTCGGCGTCCAGCTCGTACGCCAGCGGGATCCCCGTGGGGATGTTGAGCCCGGCGATGTCGTCGTCGCCGATGCCGTCGAGGTGCTTGACCAGGGCCCTCAGCGAGTTGCCGTGCGCGGTCACCAGGACCGTGCGCCCCGCGGCCAGGTCGGGGACGATCTCGTCGTACCAGTACGGGAGCATGCGGTCGACGACGTCCTTCAGGCACTCCGTGCGTGGCATGAGCTCCGGCGGCAGGAGGGCGTAACGGGGGTCGCCGGCCTGGGAGTACTCGTCGTCGTCGGCGATGGGCGGCGGCGGCACGTCGTACGAGCGGCGCCAGAGCATGAACTGCTCGTCGCCGAACTCCTCACGCGTCTGGGCCTTGTTCTTGCCCTGCAGGGCCCCGTAGTGGCGTTCGTTCAGCCGCCAGCTGCGCTTGACCGGGAGCCAGAGCAGGTCGGCCTCGCCCAGGGCGAGCTGGGCCGTCTGGATGGCCCGGGTCAGGAGGCTGGTGTGCAGGACGTCGGGCCGCAGACCGGCCTCCTGCAGGAGCCGGCCGCCGCGCCGGGCCTCGTCCTCGCCCTTGGCCGACAGGCTGACGTCCACCCAACCGGTGAACAGGCCCTTCGCGTTCCAGTCGCTCTCACCGTGCCGTAGCAGCACCAAAGTCGCCATGCGGCCAATCCTATGGCCGCCGCCCGGAGCGCCGGCAGGTCACTGCCCGGGGTCGGCGAATCGGGCGAAAGCCTGCAGGTTGGCCAGGGATTCGCCGCGTTTGGCACGCCACTCCCACTCCCGCCTGATGGAGGAGGCGAAGCCCAGCTCCAGCGCCCGGTCGAACCAGTCGTCGGCGTACGTCAGCACGCAGCCGAGCAGCCGGTCGACCTCCTCCTCGCTGACGGCGGCCAGCGGCACCCGGCCGACCAGGTAGACGTCGCCGACGGGGTCGAGGGAGAAGTGCACGCCGTACATGGCGCCGTTCTTGCCGAGGAGCCAGCGGTAGAACTCCTCGTGGTTCTCGTCCGGCTGGCGGCAGAAGAACGCCTCGACGTGCAGCACCCGCTCGCCGACGATCAGCCAGGTCATGGTGGCGAGCTTGTGCTGTCCGGGCAGCTTGACCAGGAACGCCCCGGGCCGCGGCTCGTCGTAGGAGACGTCCGCGGCCTTGAGCGCGGCTTCGACGACATCGCGCATGGGATACAGCTTAGGAGCGCGCGACGTGAGGCCGTCCAGCCGCTAGAAGTTGAGCGCCACGGGCACCTTGTGCAGGTTCGCGACGGCGCCCGCGTACACCTCCATGAGCCGGCCCGCCGTCGCCTGCCAGCCGAAGGCGGCCGCGTGCGTGCGCGCCCCCCGCGACAACTGCTCACGCCAGTCCGGCAGGGTGACCAGGCGGTGCAGGACGCGGGCCCATTCGTCCGGGTCGTGCCCGTCCACCAGCACGCCGGAGACCCCGTCGTGGACGGCGGTGCGCAGCCCGCCCACGGCCGCGGCGGCGACCGGCGTCCCGCAGGCCTGCGACTCCAGGGCCACGAGCCCGAACGACTCGCTGTAGGACGGCACGACCGTCACGTCCGCCGCCCGGTACCAGTCGGCCAGTTCCTCCTGCGGGGCCGGCGGCACGAGCCGGACGACGTCGGAGATGCCCAGCTCACCGGCCAGTTCGGTGAGGATGGACGGCCGGGCGAGCCCGTTGCCCGACGGCCCGCCGACGCAGGCGACGACCAGCCGGCCGCGCAGCGAGGGGTCGTCGATGAGCATGCGCGAGGCCGCGCGCAGCAGCACGTCGGGGGCCTTGAGCGGCTGGATGCGGCCGACGAACAGCAGCACGCGGGCGTCCTGTGGCAGGCCGAGCCGCTGCCGGGCGGCGCCCTGCGAGGCGGGCTGGAAGACGGTGAGGTTGACGCCGGGGTTCACGACGGCCACGCGCTGTGGGGCGGCGCCGTACAGGTCGATGAGCTCGCGGGCCTCGTCGGCGGTGTTGGCCACGAGGCGGTCGGCGATCTCCACGACCTGTTCCTCGCCCACCACGCGGGCCTGCGGCTCCGGCTTGTCGTCCTGGGCGAGCAGCAGGTTCTTGACCTTGGCCATGGTGTGCATGGTGTGCACGAGCGGCACGCCCCAGCGCTCCTTGGCCAGCCAGCCGACCTGCCCGGACAGCCAGTAGTGGGAGTGGATGACGTCGTAGCGGCCGGGGTCGTACATGGCCTCGGTGCGCAGCACCTCGGACAGGAAGGCGCACAGCTGCCCGGGAAGGTCCGCGCGGTCCATCTCCTCGTACGGCCCTGCCGTCAGGTGACGTACCAGGACGCCTGGGGCGAGTTCGGCCACGGGTGGCTGGTCGCGGGCGGTGGCCCTGGTGAAGATCTCCACCTCCACGCCGAGTTGCGCCAGCCTCCTGGCCGACTCGACGATGTACACGTTCATCCCACCGGCGTCGCCCGTGCCGGGCTGGTCCAATGGCGATGTGTGCATGCTGATGGTCGCGACCCGGCTGACCCGTCGTCGCCTCACTCGACATCACCTCCAAGCGGAATACAACTATCCGAATTTTTTCGACATTCCCTGCCGCGGTTCGCACCGCGTCCGCCCTGGCAGGATGAGGGGCATGCAGAGAACGGCAGTGGTGACCGGCGCGAGCGGCGGGATCGGCGAGGCGACCGCGCGGCGGCTCGCCGCTGAAGGTTACGTGGTGGTGGCGGGCGCACGACGCCGCGACCGGCTGGACAAGCTGGCCGCGGAGGTGCCCTCGATCAGGCCGGTGACGCTCGACGTGACCTCTCAGGAGTCGGTTGACGCGCTGGTCGGCTCGCTCGACCGCTGCGACGTGCTGGTCAACAACGCCGGTGGCGCGCTCGGCATGGAATCGGTCACGGACGGCCTTCTGGACGACTGGCAGCAGATGTACGACACGAACGTACTCGGCTCCCTACGCATGACCCAGGCGCTGATCCCCAAACTCGTGGAGTCGGGCGACGGCGTGCTGGTGATGCTGACCTCGACCGCCGCCCTGGTCTCCTACGAGGGCGGCGGCGGCTACTGCGCGGCCAAGCACGCCCAGTCCGCGATGGCCGAGACCCTCCGCCTGGAGCTGGTCGGGCAGCCGGTCCGGGTGGTCGAGATCGCGCCGGGCATGGTCAAGAGCGAGGGCTTCGCGGTCACCCGCTTCCGCGGCGACGAGACGGCCGCCGCCCGCGTGTACGAGGGCGTCCCCGACCCGCTGTCCGCCGACGACGTGGCCGACGCCATCGCCTGGTGCGTGACGCGCCCGTCGCACGTCAACATCGACCGCCTGGTGATCAGGCCGCGCGCCCAGGCCGCCCAGCACAAGGTGCACCGCGTCAGCGGCGGCTGAGCCCGATGGCCAGACCGGTCGGCGCGATCACCCGCGGCACGACGTGGCACAACCGGCTGCGCCGGGTCGACCGCTGGACGGCCGCCGTGCACGGCCCGGCCCTGCGCGCCGCCGTCCGCCCGCTCGTCGTCGACCTCGGCTACGGCGCCTCGCACACGACCACGCTTGAGCTGTTCACCCGGTTGCGCGCGGTCGCGCCCGACGTCGAGGTGGTCGGCATCGAGATCGACCCGGCCAGGGTGGCCCTGGCCAAGCCGTACGAGCGGGAGGGGCTGAGCTTCGCGCTCGGCGGCTTCGAGCTGCCCGTCCCGCGCCCGCCGACGCTGGTCCGCGCCTTCAACGTGCTGCGCCAGTACGGCGAGGCGGAGGCGTGGCACTACTGGGACGTGCTGTGCGGCAAGCTGGCCCCCGGCGGCGTGCTGGTCGAGGGCACCTGCTCCGAGACCGGACGGCGGGCGGTCTGGGTGGGCCTGTCCCCCGACGGCCCGCGCACGCTGACGTTCTCCGCCCGGTTCGACGCCTTCGAGCGGCCTTCCGACCTGGCCGACCGGCTGCCGAAGACCCTCATCCACCGGAACGTGCCGGGTGAGCGCATCCATGCGTTCCTGCGCGACTTCGACCACGCGTGGGCGGTCAGCGCCCCTTACGGGGTGCACGGGCTGCGGCAGCGCTGGCTGGCGTCCGTGCGGCTGCTGGCCGGGCAGTGGCCGGTGGCGGTGCGCCCGCCGCTCGGCGGCACGGCCCGCTGGCGGCTCGGCGAGCTGACGCTGCCCTGGTCGGCGGTTGACCCGCGCTGACGGGATCCGAGCCATCGGGAGAGCTGACGGGATCCGGGCTATCGGGAGATCTGTGCGAGGAACACCTCGTAGGCGGCGGTGTCGAACAGCACGAACCTGACCTCCTCCACCGACGTCCCGGCCGCGCGCACGGCGGCGACGGCGATGCGGGCGGCGTCGTCGAGCGGCCAGCCGTAGACGCCCGTGGAGATCGCGGGGAAGGCCACCGTCCGCGCGCCCAGCTCGTCCGCCACCCGCAGCGACTCCTGGTGGCAGGAGGCCAGCAGGTCGGAGCGGTCCTGCGACCTGGAGTAGACGGGCCCGACCGTGTGGATCACCCAGCGGGCCGGCAGCAGCCCGGCGGTGGTGGCGACGGCCCGGCCGGTCGGCAGGCCCTTGCCGTAATGTCCGGCGCGCAGCCGCCTGCACTCCTCCAGGATCGCCGGCCCGCCGCGGCGGTGGATGGCGCCGTCGACGCCCCCGCCGCCGAGCAACGAGGAGTTGGCCGCGTTCACGATCGCGTCGGCCCGCTGCTCGGTGATGTCGCCCTGCACCAACGTGACATTCATCTCACCGAGCCTGCCAGGCGGGGTTCCGCGCCGCCACTTGCCGCTCCCGGATGCCAGCTCGACGCTCTGTAGAGCTACCCTGAAGGGCGTGAAGGGTCTTGGCGAGCTTGAGCGCAGCATCATGGACATCCTCTGGGCGGAGCACAACCCGCTGACCGCCCGCGAGGTCGGCAGGCTCATTGCCGATCGCGACCTCGCCCCCACGACGGTGATGACCGTACTCGACCGCCTCACGCGCAAGGGCTTCCTGGAGCGCACCAGGGACGGCCGCGCGTGGCGTTACGAACCGGCCGCGAGCCGTGACGCCTACATCGCCGAGCTTATGCTTGAGGCGTTGGACCTGACGGGCGACCGATCGGCCGCCCTGACCCGCTTCGCCCAGGCCGTGTCGGGCCCGGAGGCGGAGATCCTGCGGAGAGCTCTCACGGAGCTGGAGGAAGAGTGATCACGGCAGCGGTGCTAGCGGCGCTCGCGACGGCGTGCGCGCTCGGCTCCTGGCGTTTCACGACGGCCCGGTGGACCTCCCGTGCCCCGAGGCTCGCCATCATCGTCTGGCAGTCCCTGGGCGTGGCCTGGGGCCTGGCCACCACCGGCGCCATGCTGGCCTACGCGGTCCTGCCCTACAACGTGGGCGTGCTGCCGGGGCTGATCGCCTTCGCCCGCGGCGAGACGCCGGTCGAGGCGTGGGACCCGCTGCACGTGCTGGCCATGATCGCCGGTCTCACGTCGCTGGCGGTGCTGGTCGTGGTGCTGCTGACGGCCGGCGTGCAGGCGTTGCGCGCGCGGCGGCGGCATCGCGTGCTGCTCGCGCTGATCTCCCGCGACGATCCGGGCGTGCCGGGGGTGCGGGTGCTCGACCATCCCAGCGCGGCGGCGTACTGCGTGCCGGGGTTGCGCTCGCAGGTCGTGGTCAGCGCGGGCGCGCTTGAGCTGCTGTCGCCGGACGAGATGGCGGCCGTGCTGGCGCACGAGGCCGCCCACGTGCGCGAGCGGCACGATCTGGTGCTGCTGCCGTTCGCCGCGCTGCGCCGGGCGCTGCCCTGGTCGAAGGTGGTGGCCGACGCGCAGGCACAGGTGGAGCTGCTGATCGAGATGGCCGCCGACGACCGCGCCCGCCGCTACTGCTCGCCGCGCAGGCTCGCGACCGCGCTGCTCAGGTTCGGTACGGCCGGCGCCATGCCGACCCCGCAGGGCATGCTCGGCGTGCACGCGCACAACGTCATGGCCAGGGTGGACCGTCTGATCAAGCCAGGGCCGGAATTGTCAGCATTTGTCCGGTACGGCTATCTCGCCCTCTCTGTGAGCTTGCTCACCACCACCCCCTTCCTGTGGGTCTACCAGCTCTGACTGCTTGCAGGTGTTAGCCGTTCCGTTTGCAATTGCAAGCACGGGACGGCAGACTGTGGGTATGGCACTACCGAAGGTCGGCTCGATCGGCGAATACATCCGCGAGCAACGGCAGCAGGCGAAGATCTCGCTGCGCCAGCTCGCGCAGGCGGCAGGGGTCTCCAACCCCTACCTGAGCCAGATCGAGCGCGGGCTGCGCAAGCCGAGCGCGGAGATTCTCAACCAGATCGCCAAGGGTCTGCGCATCTCCTCGCAGGCGCTCTACGTGCAGGCCGGCCTCATCGAGGACCGGGAGCCGCCGAGCGACGTGATCACCGCGGTCAACGCCGACACGCTGCTCACCGAGCGGCAGCGCCAGGTGCTGATCGACATCTATGAATCGTTCCGCAAGGAGAACCGCACCGAGGGCGAGCAGACCTCCCAGAACGCCCGCCCTCAGCACGACTCCACCGCGGACGACGAGCCGCCGCTGCCCGAGGAGTATCTCGCCGCGCTTGAGCCCTACGCGGCCTCCCCCGGCAACGGGACCGTCACCCAGGAAACCAAGGAAGGTTAACCCATGACGCTTGCCACCGAGGTCAAGAAGCTCACCGACTCCAAGCCGTTCTACGCCTTCGCCGGCGCCGGCGACTTCGCCGTCGAGAAGCTGCGCGAGCTGCCCGAGCAGCTGCGTCAGCTCCAGTCCCGCCGCTCGGAGCTGGCCAGGGACCTGCCGGAGAAGACCCGCGCGTACGCCGACAAGGCCGAGGGCTTCGTCCGCGAGTTCCCGGACAAGGCCCGCGAGTACGCCGACCAGCTGAGCAGCAAGGCCACCGAGGTCTACGAGGACTTCGCCACCCGTGGCCGCAAGGTCGTCAGCAAGACGACCGGCGAGGCCGCCCTTGAGCTGGAGGAGGTGTCGGAGGCCGCCGAGCCGCCCGTCGCCGAGCCCGTCAAGAAGACCACGCGCACGCCTCGGGCCAAGGCCTGAGTGAGCGAGCGGGCCCGCCTCTTCGGAGGCGGGCCCGTTCCTGTTCCGGTGCCCGCTTGTCGGGGACGCCTATTAGGCTGGGGCCGATTTCATCGCGGCGTTGGGTGGAGCCAGCAACATGAATATGATCAACGGCGTTTTCAACTTCCTTTTCCTGGTGCTCGCCGCCGTCATCTTCGGCATGTCGGTCTACGCGCTGGTGCACGCGGCGCGCGTGCCGACCAACGCGTTCGTCTCGGCGGGCAAGCTGCAGAAGAAGATCTGGGTGCTCATCCTCGCGCTGGCGACCCTGCTGTCCGGCGGCGGCGCGCTGGGCTACTTCAACGACTTCATGCTGATCGGCGGCTTCCGGTTCATCGGCCTCAACGGGCTCGGCCTGTTCTCCATCCTGGCCGTCATCGCCGCCACGATCTACATCGTCGACGTCAAGCCCGCGGTCAAGGGCATGGGCCGCGGCAACAGCGGCCCCTACGGCCCCTGGTAGGCCGGCGCCGCCCGGATCAGGCCAGCTCCGCCGCCAGCCACGCGGCGATGCGCTCGTGCCCGGCGAACGTGGGATGCACGCCGTCGGGCAGCACCGTCTCCGACGGCCTGCCGGTCACCCATTTCCGGCGCATCGGGTCGAGGAACGGCACGCCCGCGGCGTCCGCCACCTCCGCCAGGGCGTCGCGCACCCGGTAGGCCTTGGCCGGGGTGTCCTCCAGCCAGATCGGGCCGACCATCACGACCTTGGTGACCGGCCAGCGGCGGCGCACCTCGGCGAGCAGGGCGGCGGCGGCCGCGCGCACCTGCCCGGTGCTCCAGCGCTGGTCGTTGTGGCCGCCGGAGATGACCAGCACGTCGGGGGCCGGCCGCCAGGCCAGCTCCTCCTCGAACGACCGCCGGAACGTGCGGCCCACCTTGCCCTCGTTGAGATAGCCGGTGCCGCCGGCGCCGGCGATGACCGGCTGCCAGCCGAGCAGCCGCGCCGACTCCGAGGCGTAGGTCCGCCAGGGCGGCACCGGGCCGGATCCGACGGTGAAGCTGTCGCCCACGAACATCATCACGGGAACCGCCGGACGGGCGGGAGGGACGGCCTCGGGCGCCCGCTGCGGCGGCGTCCGGGCCACCGCACTCGTACATGCCGAAATTCCAGCAAATATCCCCATTAGTGCGACGACCGGGGCGATTCTTCCTCGAAGCATCAGGCCACGCATAATCACCCCGGGGCACTAGGCTGCCGATATGACCGCCGACCTCCACGGACGCACGCAGCGGCTCGAACTGTCCGACCAGAGCCTGCGGGATTTCGAAGCCGTCGTGCTGGACGCGACGCCTGAGGGGATCGTGCTGAGCAGGTCGGCATTCTATCCAGGCGGCGGCGGCCAGCCAGCCGATCACGGAGTTCTGGTCTGGCAGGGCGTGGAGACGCGCATCGTCGGGGTGCGCAAAGGCGACGATCTCTACCTGATCCCCGCCGAAGGCGACCCGATCCCGCCCGCCGGCACAGTGGTCGAGGCAGCGGTGGCCGATGCCCGGCGGTCGGCGCTCATGCGTACGCACTCGGGCCTGCACGTGTTGTGCGGCGTGGTGTTCAGGGACTACGGCTGCCTGGTCACCGGCGGCAACATGGACGAGCTGAGCGCCCGCATGGACTTCGACCTGCCCGAGGTGCCGCCCGGCTTCAAGGAGGCCGTCGAGGACGCGTGCAACGCCGAGATCGCCGCCGACCGCCGCATCGACGTGCGCGTGCTGCCGCGGCGGGAGGCGTTCGAGATCCCCGACATCATCCGCACGGCCAGCAACCTGGTGCCCGAGGCCGTCCAGGACGTGCGCGTCGTCGACATCGTGGGCCTCGACACGCAGGCCGACGGCGGCACCCACGTGGCCTCGACCAAGCAGATCGGCCGCATCAGGGTGGCCAAGATCGAGAGCAAGGGCCGCGGCTTCCGCCGGCTGCGCATCGCGATCTCCGACTAGCGCCCCTCGACCAGCCCGGCGAGCCCGTCGAGCAGCGCGTCGAGGCCGAAGGCGAACAGCCGGTCGAGGTCGAGGTCGAACTCGCCGCCCAGCTCCTCGATGACGCCGGTGAAGGCGGTCAGCCGCCCCGACTCCGCCAGCGCCTGGAGCTCCCCCTCCCGGCTGGTCATCCACTCGTCGGCGGTCAGCCCGGTCGCGGCCTGGGCCTGCTGCTCCATCTCGATGTTGGCGGCCAGGCCCTGGACGAAGCTGAACAGCAGGGTGTGCACGTGCATCTTGCTGACGGGATCGAGGGGCGAGCCCTCCAGCGTGCGCATGACCCACTCGGTGTGGGCGATCAGGCTGGCCGAGGGCAGCGGCCTGGTCAGTGACGTGACCCTGGCCATCCACGGGTGAGTGCGGTAGCCCGCCCACTGCACCCGGGCGGCGGTCTCCAGCCTGGCCCGCCATCCGTCGGGCGGCGGGTCGGGCAGCGGGAACTCCCTGATCACGTGGTCGATCATGAGCATGACCAGGTCGTCCTTGCCGCCGACGTGCCGGTAGAGGGACATGGTGGCCACGCCGAGGCGGCCCGCGACGCCGCGCATGGTCAGCTCGGCGAGGCCGTCGGCGTCGGCGATCTCGACGGCCGCGGCCACGATGCGGTCGCGGGTCAGGTCGTCGCCGGACGGGACGGGGGCCCGCCGCGCCCTGCCGCCGCGGATCTCGGCCACGATCGTGCCGACGCGCGGCTCGGCGACCACCACGCCCTCCTGGGCCAGGACCGTGAGCGCCTTGGCGGCCGTGGCGAGCGCGACCTCCCAGTCGCGGGCGAGCTGCCTGGTGGAGGGCACCCGGTCGCCGGGGCGGAGCCGGCCGTCGGCGATGCGCCGCCTGATGTCCTCGACGATGCGCGCGTAGGGCGGAGCGGTCATCACAACCCTTTCTCTGTACTAGTACAGATCGTACCAGTGAACCCTTGTGAGCTGCTGTATGTACGACGTACATTCAGTCCGCGTACAACGTCAACAGCAAGGAGCGCGTCATGAAGGTTCTGGTCTCGGGAGCGAGCGTCGGTGGGCCCGTCCTGGCTCACTGGCTGCGGCGGCGCGGCTTCGAGGTCACGCTGGTCGAGCGCGCGCCGCGCCCGCGCAAGGGCGGCCAGGCCGTCGACCTCCGCGGCGCCGCCCTGGTCGTGGCCGACCGTATGGGCATCCTGGAGCAGGTCAGGGCCGCGCGGACGACCATGCGCGGCATGTCCATGGTCGACGGCGACGGCAACGAGATCATGCGCAGCACCGAGGAGACGATCAGCGGCGGCCGGCTCGACAGCCCGGACGTCGAGATCGCCCGCGACGACCTCACCGCGATCGTCGGCGCCGTCACCGACGCCCCCTTCCGCTACGGCGACTCCATCGCCGCCCTCGCCCAGGACGGCGACGGCGTGGACGTGACCTTCGACAGCGGCGTCCGGGAACGCTACGACCACGTGATCGGCGCCGACGGCCTGCACTCCAACGTCAGGCGTCTGGTGTTCGGCCCGGAGCAGCGCTTCCTGCGGCACCTCGGCATGTACGTCTCCATCTACACCGCCGACAACTTCCTCGGCCTGGACCACTGGCAGCTCTGGCACCGCGAGGGGGAGGCCGGGTTCGGCCTGTTCAGCGACCGGGAGCCGGCGGTGATGAAGGTGAACATGGGCTTCGCCGCGGGCCCGATCGACTACGACCACCGCGACGTCGAGCAGCAGAAGCGCCTGGTCCAGGAGCACTGCTCGGGGCTGCGCTGGGAGGCGCCCAAGCTGCTCGCGGCCATGTGGCAGGCCGACGACTTCTACTTCGACGCCATGGCCCAGGTGGAGATGGACCGCTGGTCGCAGGGCCGGGTCGCGCTGATCGGCGACGCCGCCCACTGCCCCTCGCCACTGTCGGGGCAGGGCACCAGCCTGGCCCTGGTGGGGGCGTACGTGCTGGCCGAGGAGCTGGGCCAGGCCGCCGAGGGGGCGTTCGACAGGTACGAGCGGCGCATGCGGCCCTACGTCGCCCTGAACCAGGCTCTGGCCCTGGAGAACCCGGGCATGGCCGCCTCGCCCGAGAGCGTACGCCGGGCGGCCGACGCCATCACCCTGGATTGACACCCGCAACCGCTACGATGTCCCGCCATGACGGGTTTCAGACTCACATTGGCCGCCCTGGGAGCCACCGCTCTGACGTTGCTGGCCACCCCCGCCTCGGCGGAGGCCGGGATCACGGACCAGGTGACGATGACGCTCGCCAAGGACGGCACTCTCCACGTGGTCGAGAAGATCACCGGGGCGTCCGGCGGCCTCAAGCGCACCCTGCTCACCAAGACCCGCTACGACGACGACAACGACCGCGTCTACCGGGTCACCAACGTCAAGGGCGGCAAGCTCGACGGCGACGTCCTGACCGTGACCGGCCAGACCGTCGAGTACGACGTCAAGGGCGCGGTGACCACCTCCGGCGGGGTCGAGGAGCTGCGCTGGTTCGCCGTCAGCGGCTGGAGCGTCCCCGTCACCAAGGCGACCGTCCAGGTCAGCGGGCCCGGCCAGGTGCAGAACCTGTCGTGCTTCGCCGGCGACCTGACCTCGGCGATCGGCTGCACCTCGGCCTCGATGGACCACACCGCCACCCGGGCCGACTTCGAGCAGGACAACCTCGCGGCGGGCCAGGCCCTGACGGTGGTCGTCGGCTACCCCAAGGGTTCCAGCTCCGGGGCGCCCATCCTGGAGCGCCGCTTCTCGCTGGCCTCGGCGTTCACCCTCGACCTGGTCACCGGCGGCGCGCTGGCCGCCCTGCTCGTACTGCTGCTCGGCGGCGTCGGCCTGCTCTACTGGACGCGCGGCCGGGACGCCCGGGTCGCGGGCCACGAGAAGGGCGGGGTCGATCCCATCCAGAACGGGCACTTCACCCCGCCGGACGGCGTGCGTCCCGGCCAGATCGGCACGCTGGTGGACGAGCAGGCCGACGTGGTCGACGTGACCGCCACGATCGTCGACCTGGCCGTCCGGGGCTACCTGCGGATCGACGAGCAGCCCCGCCAGACCTACGACGCCCCCGACTGGCTGCTGGTCAGGCTGCCGAACGCGCCGGTCAACTCGCTGCTGACGTACGAGCGCGCTTTGTACGACGCGGTCTTCGACGGCCGCGACGCGGTGCTGCTCTCCCAGCTGTCCGGCTCGTTCGCCGGCCATCTGGGCAAGGTGCGCGACGCGCTCTACACCGACGTGGTCGAGCAGGGCTGGTTCGCCCGCCGTCCCGACACCGAGCGCACCCGGTGGACGACGATCGGCGTCGTGCTGATCGGCCTGGGCCTGCTGGCCACGGTCGGGCTGGCCTGGTTCACCACGTACGGGCTGCTGGGGCTGGCCCTGGTCATCGCGGGCGGCGCGCTGGCCGTCGGCGGCCAGTACATGCCGGCCAAGACCGCCAAGGGCTCGGCCGCGCTCGCGCACACGATGGGCTTCCGCGAGTACCTGTTCTCCGGCGACCTCGGCGAGGTGCCCGAGCAGCACCGGGTGGAGCTGTTCTCGCGCTACCTGCCGTACGCGGTGATCTTCGACGGGGTCGAGCACTGGTCGCGGGTGGTGGCCTCGGTGACCGGCAACGGCCACCAGGCCGACAACCTCTACTGGTACCACGGGCCGGCGGAGTGGGACCTGTCCAAGTTCGCCGGGTCGATGCGCACGTTCACCACGACGACCTCGGGGGCCATCTCCGCCAGCCGCCAGTTCCGCACCCTGTAGACACTCCGCGCGGCGGCGGCTCTCGTCCCTCTAGCGGATCCGCAGCTCGCCGACCGGCCGGCCGCCGCCCAGCAGCGCCGGCCTGGCCAGCTCGGCCAGCTCGGGCGCGTCCAGGCCGAGCGAGCGCAGGGCCGCCACGGTGACGGGCACGCGGGCCCGCGACGAGCCGTCCTCGATCTTGATGGTGCCGGCTCGGCCGTCCTCGAAGGCGAACGCGTCGAACGCCTCCGCGCCCGCCTTCAGCATCAGCCCGGGGATCGCCCGCATGAGCTTGGCCTCGGGCCGGTCGGTGCCGGAGGTCCACTCGGGGTGAGCGCGCATGGCGTCGAAGATGCGCCGCTCGAACGAGCCCTCCGCGGCCAGCGGGAAGGCCCGGAACGCCTTGGTCACGCCGAGCATCGAGACGAAGAACAGCGGCGCGCCGCAGCCGTCCACGCCGGAGGCGGCCACCCGCTCGCCGGTCAGGTCCTCGACCGTCGCGCGGATCGCGCGCTGGAGCGGGTGCGCGGGCTCCAGATAGGTGGTGAGCGGCCAGTCGTTGAGCACGCAGGTGGCCAGCATGGCGGCGTGCTTGCCGGAGCAGTTCATGTAGACCCGGCCGAACTCGGTCGAGGTGCGCTCGAACGGGTGGTCCTCCGGACACAGCAGGGCGGACTCATCCAGGCCCGCTCCGGCCAGGATGTTCCGTACGCCGTCCACGTGGAACGCCTCGCCGGAGTGCGAGGCGCAGGCCAGGGCCAGCAGCTCCCCCTCCAGTTGGAGGCCGTTGCGCATCATGCCGAGCGCCTGCAGCGGCTTCATCGACGATCGCGGCGAGGCCGGCACGTGCACCGCTCCCCGCGTCTCCACCGGGACGCCCTGCGCGTCCACGGTGAGCATGCGGGCCAGATGGGTGGACTCCACGAACCCCGACCGGACAACCTCGACAACAAGCGACATTACGCGCCCCCTTTCGGCACGAGTCTACGAACAGTTCTTTCTGCGCCAGAATGGGATGCCATGCGAGCAGTCGTACAACGAGTGAGCTCGGCCTCCGTCGAGGTCGAGGGGCAGACGGTCGGCGCCATCGACGAGCCGGGGCTGCTCGTCCTGGTCGGCGTGACGCACACCGACACCCGCGCCGAGGCCGCCAAGCTCGCCGCCAAGCTGTGGGGCCTGCGCGTGCTGCACGGCGAGAAGTCGTGCTCCGACGTCTCCGCCCCGCTCCTGGTGATCAGCCAGTTCACCCTCTACGGCGACGCGCGCAAGGGCCGGCGCCCCACCTGGCAGGCCGCGGCTCCGGGGCCGGTCGCCGAGCCGCTGGTGGAGGCCGTGATCGAGGAGCTGAGGGCGCTCGGCGCCCACGTGGAGACCGGCCGCTTCGGCGCCGACATGAAGGTCTCGCTGGTCAACGACGGGCCGATCACGCTCGTCCTCGACATCGACGCCTAGCGGGGTCAGCGGATCCGGCGGCGCAGCGAGGGGTCGATGCTGACGTTGCGACCGGCGTCCGGCGGCACGACGACCTCCTGGGCGGCGGCCACGCCACCGGCCAGCAGCGGCGCGTCGACCGGGACCGTGCGCTTGACCACGGCCAGCGCGATCGGGCCCAGCTCGTGGTGGCGGGCGGCCGAGCCGACGACGCCGATCTCCTGGCTCTCGAAGATCACCGGGTCGCCGTGCGCGGGCAGGGTGTCGACGCTGCCGTCGAGGTGCAGGAACACCAGGCGGCGCGGCGGGTGGCCCAGGTTGTGGACGCGCGCGACCGTCTCCTGGCCGCGGTAGCAGCCCTTGCTCAGGTGGACGGCCGAGCCGATCCAGCCCACCTCGTGGGGGATCGTCTTGTGGTCGGTCTCGAAGCCGAGCCGCGGCCGGTGGGCCTCGATGCGCAGCGCCTCGTACGCCCACAGCCCCGCCAGGGGCCGGCCCAGATGATCGGCCAGCTCGGCCCGCGGCACCAGGAAGTCTTCGGTGGCCGTGGAGAGCACCGCCAGGTCGTCGGCCCGCGACACCTCCACGCGCAGCATGAACCGCATGCGGTCGAGATAGTCGACCAGGCTCTGCGCAGTGCCGGGCTCGACGTGCGCCAGCACGCTCTCGCCGTCGTCGACCAGCGTGAGGTGGTGCAGGACGCGGCCCTGGAGGTCGAGGTCGAGCGTCTGGGTCCACTGGCCGGGCGTCAGCGTGTCGAGCTTCTGCGAGGTCAGGTCGTTGAGCCATTTCAGCCGGTCGGCGCCGGAGATGCGGACCACCTCGCGGTTGCTGCGGTCGACGACCGCCTCACCCTTGGCCAGCGCGCGCTGCTCGGCGAACAGGTCGCCATAGTGCGCGGCTACGTCGGCGTCCGGCCCGTCGGCCGCGACGGCGCCGGGGAGATCGAGCAGAGGGCTACGCATGCATCCAAGGCTATCCGCCCCCGCGACGACGCCCGACGCCGGTGCCCGACGCCGGCGCCGCGGGTCAGCGGCAGTTGCGGCAGCGGCCGAACACCGTGAGGTGATGGACGTCGGCCGCGAACCCCAGCTCCTCGTCGAGCCCCTTCACCAGCCCCTCGGCCAGCTCGGGACGCACCTCGAAGACCTCGTCGCACCCCCGGCACACCAGGTGGACGTGGTCGGCCTCGGCCGCCAGGTGGTAGGTCGGCGCGCCGTGACCGAGGTGGGTGTGGGTGACCATGCCGAGCTCTTCGAGCAGTTCGAGCGTGCGGTAGACGGTGGAGATGTTGACCCCGCGCGCCGTCTCGCGCACCTTGGTGCAGATCTCCTCGGGCGTCGCGTGCTCCAGATCCTTGACCGCTTCGAGCACGAGCTGCCGCTGCGGGGTGACCCGGTAGCCCTTGGCGCGGAGTTCCTCGTGCCACTGCGTCTCGGTCATGCCCCCGAGTGTAAAGCGCACGATCGCCTGTTCGCGGCCGTCCGATAATTACTTGCCCCCGGCGCTCGCGACCGCATAGCTTCGTGAGTACGCGGAAAGGAGGTGGTCCGAATAATGGATAGTCATAGTCGGGCTAGCGAGGTGGTTGTCCGCTAGCGCTGCGGACTGTTGTCTCGTGTCGCAAGCGAATCCGAGGCAACCACCGGGGCCCCTGGCAGCCGGAGGGCGGGATGACGCATCCCGGCCATTGGTCCATCCGGCCCGTCTGCTCGGCAGGCGGAGTGTTGCCCGGGGCCCTTCTTTGTTTTCTCCCTCAGTGTTCCCCGTGGGGTTCGATCCCCAGTTCGGCGCAGGCCGCCCGGTAGAGGCGCACGACCGCCTTGCGCACCTGGGCGCGCTCGGTCAGCGTCTCGCCCCAGGGCACGCGCACCCGCTCGCCGCCGTCGACCGTGAACTCCATGGCCTCGGCGTCGACGTCGCTGGTCACCGCCGAGGTGGCCTGCGGACGGCCGCCGAGCCCGCGCACGATGACCAGGGCGTCGCCGGTGTGGTCGTCGTTCATGTGCCGCTTGATCGCCTCGACGGCGTCGGGGGTGAAGGGCGAGGTCATGCTCAGGACACCTTCTTCAGCTCGGCCGACATGTGGTCGGTGAGCGGGTGGCCGACGGCGGCCATCTCGTAGGCCCACATCAGGTTGCCGTTGACCAGGCCGTAGAGGCGGTGGCCCGCGGTGTACTCCTTGGCCGTGGACGTGCGGGCCACGACGTCGGTGCGCAGCTCGATCTTGTGGAAGACCACTTCGCCGATGTAGATCTCGACGATGCCGGTCGGGTGCGCGAGCACCACCTCGATCTGCCGGTCGGGCTGCGGACGCCAGTAGCCGGACTCGGTGGCCAGCGGCCTGACCCGGTTGCCGTCGTTGTCGAGCAGCCAGGTGCGGCTGACGTAGGTCAGGAACGGCTTGCCGTTGTGGCCGAACTCGATCTCCTGGCCGAAGTTGAAGCTCTCGATCGTCGGATAGCCGCCCACGCCGGCGCCCTCCCAGCGGCCGAGCAGGAACGCGATCTGCTCCAGAGCGGGGTGCACCTCAGGTTCTTCCATGCTCACCAAGCCTAGCGCCGGTGGCTAACCTTCTGGATCGGGGAGACGTTTCGCCGGGGGGAGCCGCGATGCTGGATGCCTGGGCCGTGCCGCCGCACGTCGACGTGCTGTTCGTGGGCGCCCATCCGGACGACGAGTACCAGTCGTTGTCCACGTTCGGGCAGTGGCGCGAACGCCTGGGGCTGACCACCGGGGTCGTGACGGTCACCCGCGGCGAGGGCGGCGGCAACGCCGCCGGGCCGGAGAAGGGCGCGGCGCTCGGCCGGATCAGGGAGGCCGAGGAGCGCGAGGCGGTCGCGCACGCGGGCATCCGCGACGTCTTCTACCTGGACAGACCGGACTTCTGGTACACACTGTCGGCGCCCCTGACCGCCCGCGCGTGGGGGCCCGGCACCCTCCGGCGGCTGGTCGAGACGATCAGGGCGACCAGGCCCTCGACCATGGTGACGATGGACCCGCGGCCCTTCAACCAGCACGGCGGGCACCAGCTCGCCGCCCGGCTGGCCGTCGAGGCGTTCCGGCTGGCCGCCGACCCCGCCGCCTTCCCCGGGACGGGCGCGCCCTGGCGGGCCACCCGGCTGCTGACCCAGAACTGGGGGCTGCGCGGCCCCGTGGGCCCCGGCTGCGCGACGGCCGGCCTGCGCGACCCGGCCACCGGGCTGCCGCAGCTCGGCGTCTGGGCGGGCGCGTGGTCGCCGCGCCACCGCGCCACGTGGGCCCAGCGGGAGCGCGACGCCGAGCGGGCGTACCGCACGCAGGGGTTCGCCGCGCGGCCGGCGAAGGTGGCCGGGCCGTTCGGGTGCGACTGGTTCTCGGTCGTCTTCGACGGCGGGCGGCCGGTGCCGGCTCCCGTCGTCGAGCAGGCGGGCCTGCGTCCTCTGTACGCCGAGTTCCGCGACTGGGCGCGCGCGACCGGCCTGCCCTGGCTGGCCAACCGGGCGCAGCCGGACTACCCCGAGCCGCCGGCCACCACGCTCCCGGTCGCCGGGCGCGCCCCCGTGCTCGACGGCGTCGCCTCCCCCGGCGAGTACGCGGGCCCCGCCCTGCCCCTCGCCCACTGGGAGGGCGAACGCTGCCCGGCGGCCGACTGCGCCGCGACCGCCCGGCTGACCCGCCACGGCGCCGACCTCTACGTCCAGGTCGAGGTCACCGACGAGGCGCGCGGCGCGGCCCTCGACGAGTGCGAGCGCCACTGGCGCACCGACGCGGTCGAGATCGCCCTCGACCCGCGCGGCGACTCCGACGACACCTCGACCACGTTCAAGCTGGGCGTCCTGCCCTACACCGCCGAGGGCGGCCCGTGCGCGGCCCGCGACGCCGACGCCCGCCAGGGCCCCGCCCCGCGGGTGGGCGTGGCGTCCGCGGCCCACGACGGCGGGTACGGCGTCGAGGTGCGCATCCCGTTCGCGCTGCTGCCCGCCCCGCCCACCGCGCTGAGAGCGAACGTGCTCGTCTACGACTCCGACACCGGGGACAGGACCGGGCAGACGCGCCTGGCCTGGTCGCCGTTCGGCAGCGCCCAGGCCGATCCGTACGTGTGGGGCTGCGTCGGTCGGGGTTAGGGTGACGCCATGGCACGATCTTTGGTGATCAAGGTGACCGCGGGGGCGGACGCCCCTGAGCGGTGCAACCAGGCATTCACGGTGGCGGCGGCCGCGCTCGCGAGCGGCGTGCCGGTCTCCCTCTGGCTGACCGGCGAGTCGTCGTGGTTCGCCCTGCCGGGGCGGGCCAAGGAGTTCTCCCTGCCCCACGCGGCGCCGCTGGCGGACCTGCTGGAGGCCGTCCTGGCGGCCGGCCGGGTGACCCTGTGCACGCAGTGCGCCGCCCGCCGCGACATCACGGTCGACGACGTGATCGAGGGCGTGCGCATCGCCGGCGCGCCCGCGTTCGTGGAGGAGGCGGTCGGCGAGGGCGCCCAGGCCCTGGTCTACTAGGCCGTCAGCCGGACAGGACGGTGCTCAGCCGCTCCTGGCGCAGGGCCTCGTAGCGGGAGTCGTCGAGGGGCGTCAGCTCGCCCACGCGCCACGACAGCAGCAGGTCGGCCAGGGCCGGGTTGCGCGCCAGGGCCGGGCCGTGCAGGTACGTGCCCACCACGTGCCCCGCGTAGCAGCCCTCGAAGCCGTCGCCGTTGCCGACCCCGGCGACCGTCTTGGACAACGGCCGCACGCCCGGGCCGAGGTGCGTGACGCCCATGTGGTTCTCGAAGCCGGTCAGCGTGGGCAGGTTGAGGGCGGCGTCGACCTCGGCGACCAGCTCGCCCACGGCCCGGGCGGGGCCGCGCGAGCTGGCGATGTCGAGCAGGCCGATGCCGTCGACCGGCTGGCCCTCCTCGCCGCCGAACGTGCTGCCCATGATCTGGTAGCCGGCGCACACGGCCAGCATCGCCGCGCCCCGGGCGATGGCCCGCTGGAGGCCACCGTCGCGGCGCAGGCGCTGGGCGGCCAGGATCTGCGGACGGTCCTCGCCGCCGCCGATCAGGTAGATGTCGCCGGTCTCCGGCACGGGGTCGGCCGAGCGGACGTAGACGGTCTCGACCTCGATGCCCCGGCGCTGCGCACGCTGCTCCAGGACGAGCACGTTGCCCTGGTCGCCGTAGGTGCTCAGCAGGTCGGGGTAGATCCAGACGATGCTGAGGGCGCTGTCAGACGGCACGTCCGAACTCCGATCGGATCTGCTGGAAGGCGGTGTAGTTGGCGATCACGTCGACCCGGCCGGGCGGCTGCATGGCCAGCGCCTCGGAGAACGAGCTGCACAACGTGAACGGCACGTCGGCCACGTCGAGCCGGAGCGCCAGGTCGAGCCGCCGCTCACCGGTGACGAAGACCGGACGGCCGCGCAGGATGCGGTAGTCGACGTCCCACAACCACGAGGTGTCGCGGCCGTCGGGGCCCTGCGCGTTGACCGAGAGGATGATCGGCAGTTGCGGGTCGGCGACGTCGAAGGCCTCCAGCCAGCCCGCCGGGTTCTTGGCCAGCAGCAGCCGCGCGTGCCGGCCCTCGCGCTCGACCGTGGTGTAGCGGCCGGCCACCGAGGTGACCTCGCGCAGCCGCGGCAGCGCCCGGTCGACGGGCAGCCCGAACGCCTCGGCCACGGCCAGCGCCATCACCGCGTTGGAGCGGTTGGCCAGGCCGGGGAGCTGGATGTCGAGCATCCAGCGCTGCCCGCGCGGGTCGATGGCGACGTCGTCGTCGAGCACCCACTGCGGCTCTGGACGGTGGAAGGTGCACTCACGGCAGGACCAGTCGGCGTCTTTGCGGTCGAGGGGGCCGCCGCACTCGGGGCAGCACCAGGAGTCCTCCTTCCAGCGCTGCCCGCCGGCGACCCAGGTGACCTTGGCGGCGGTGGAGGCCCCCCAGGTGACGAGGGGGTCGTCGCAGTTGGCGATGACGTGCGTGGGCCTGCCCGACAGCGCCCTGCGCCACTTCTGCGCGAGCAGCCAGATCTCGGCCGCGCGGTCCATCTGGTCGCGGCTGAGGTTCATCAGGCAGACGACGCCGGCGCCGGTGGTGTCGAGCACCTCCGGCAGGTACTTCTCGTCGACCTCCAGCACGCCGTAGGGGGCGCCCTTGTGCTGGGAGAGCGCCGAGACGTGCCCGGCCGGCATGTTGGCGCCGAAGGCGTTGGTGGCGACCTCGCCCATCTCCAGCAGCGCGGAGGTGATCAACCTGGTCGTGGTGGTCTTGCCGTTGGTGGCGCTGACCAGGGCCAGCTTGCGGTCGCGGGCCAGCTTGCGCAGGAGGTCGGGTTCGAGCATCAGGCCCACCCTGCCGCCGATCACCGAGCCGTCACCGCGCCCGGTCATCCGCGAGAGCGTGGCAGCGCTGCGTCCCAGGGCGCTGGCGAGCTGAGCCCGCAGAGGAAGCTGGGTCATGCACATGGATCCTAGTCGCCGTTGAGTCCTACTCTGGAGTCGCACACGAAAACGCGGCCCGGTTGGTAGCCCGGGCGAAGCATCACGTATCCGCCCTTCCAGGGATGTCCGGTGTGCCGGAGGCGGCCTGTCCAGGTCGCTTTCCCGGCATGTCTGGTGAAGGGCGGAGAAGATGGTCACGTTGTCGGTCTATTTGGACGGCCCGTTCTGGGTCGGGGTGCTGGAGGTCGCCGAGGGCGGGCGGCTGCGGGCGACCCGGTTCACCCTCGGGTCCGAGCCCACCGATCCCGAGCTGCACGCGTTCCTGATGCGCCATGGCGTTTCGCTGCTGGAGCAGGCCCATGCCGCGCCCGCCGTGGCCGGCGGGGAGCGGGCGCGGCGGGTCAACCCCAAGCGGGCGGCCAAGCTGGCGGCGCGGGCCGCCGCCCAGGTGTCCGTACGGAGCACGGCCGCGCAGGAGGCGATGCGGCTGGAGCTGGAGAGCCGCAAGCAGCAGGCCGCGCAGGGACGTCGGGAACGGCGGCGCGAGCTGGCCGAGCACAAGCGCGAGGTGGCCCGCCGCAAGCGCCTCGAACGCCGCCGCGACCGCTGACCCGTTCCCGGACGGGCGTCAGGCCGAGGGGGCGTCGACGAAGGCGATCTCCGGGGCGCCCCCGTGGTCGAACGGCAGGACGAACCGCTGCGGCCACGACAGCACCCCCTCCAGCCAGCCCGCGCCCATCGTCTGGCCGACGTGCCTGATCCTGGCCGACGCCTCGATGCCGATCGCCACGTTGGTGATGTCG
Source organism: Nonomuraea sp. NPDC001684 (assembly GCF_053596515.1). Classification (NCBI taxonomy): domain Bacteria; kingdom Bacillati; phylum Actinomycetota; class Actinomycetes; order Streptosporangiales; family Streptosporangiaceae; genus Nonomuraea; species Nonomuraea sp. NPDC001684. Next base: position 8,375 of record NZ_JBSFGJ010000008.1, on the reverse strand, counting down.
CGCTGCACGCCCTCGTTCTCGTCGTCGCCCAGGATGACCCGCCAGGCCAGGGCCCGGTTGTGGTCCACCTCCATGGACAGCGGGTGGTGGCGCAGGGCCTTGGCGCGGTGGCCGAGCAGCTCGGCGTGCACCAGGTCGGCCGTGCCGTTGCCGTTGGACTGGCGGAACAGGGCGTACTCCATGGGCGGGGCCGGGCTGCGCAGGTTGGGGGCGGGCTGGCCGTACGGGAAGAGCCGGTCGACCTCGTGCAGCCAGCGCACCTGCGGGATCACCCACGACGCGCCCGGACGGTCGCCGCCCGGCTCGGCCCCCGACAGCAGCCGCGCGGCGACCTCGGCGGCCTTCTCGGTGAGCAGCGCCGGGTCGAACCAGCTCCGCAACGACCAGGCCCGCCGCTGGACGGCGCGTTCGACCAGCGTGGCGAGCAGGCACTCGCGGCGGCGGGCGGGCAGCTCGCCCCAGGCGGCCGACAGGGCGCGCGGCACGCCGGGCAGCGGCCGGTTGCTGACGAAGGCGAGCACGACCGTGTCGCACCAGATGCGCAGCCACGCCCAGTCGGGCCCGTCGGCGAGCACGTCGGCCTCTCTGAGCTCCACCAGGGTGCACGCCTGGCCGGTGCGGCACTGCGCCCCGCACGCGGCCGACCTGCGCCCGCGGATGGGCGGCTGGGGGCCCGGCAGCGGCTTCTCCCGCGACTCGCCCAGCGGGACGCGCACCCGCAGCGGCCGGTCCATGCCGTCGGCGAAGACCGCGGCCGAGCCGGGCTGGAGCGAGACGACGTGCCTGGACTGCTCGTCGCTGAGGTTCATGGCCGCGCCGACGAGCTTCCTGTCGTCCTCGGCGGGCAGCCGGTGGACGACCTTCAGCGCGGTGTTCTTCACGACGTCGGAGACGAGCTTGGTCGGGATCTGCTCGGCCACCACGATGCCCTCGCCGTACGCCCTGATCTCGGCGAGCAGGCCGGCCAGCAGCTCCACGGCGTGCGTGGAGGCCCGGCCGTGGCCGCGGTCGCGCAGCAGCCGGTGGGCCTCCTCGATCACGATGACGTGCCGCAGCCCGGCCGACTTCTCCTTCCTGGCCCGCATGCGCAGGTGCTCGACGATCCGGATGATCAGCGTGCCCATGAGGAACGCCTTGTCCTCGTCGTTGGCGACGTCCTCGATGGCCAGGACGACGTTGCGCTCCAGCAGGCCGCCGATGTCGGCCGGGTGGCCGCCCTCGAAGAAGCGCCCGGCCGAGCCGACCCGCAACGACCGCAGCCTGAGCGAGATGAAGCCCTCGACGTCGGCCTGGACCTCGCGGCCGTAGCCGATCTCCTTGATGACGTCCATGGCGTGCTGCTGGAGCTGTTCGAGCGTCGGCACGCTGGGCGGGACGTTCGAGCCGGGCACGGCGCCGCCGGTCACGACGTCCCAGCCGGTGGCCTCGTAGACCCGTTGCAGGGACAGCGACATGATCTGCGGGAACGGCTCCTCGGCGTCGAAGGCGGCCATGAACAGCGCCCTGATCATGTCGATGTGCGCCTGGACGGGGTAGCCGGGCTCGGGTTCGAGCGGGTTGACGCTGAGCGGCACGCCCTCGGGGGCCGACGGGTTGATCACCGTCACCGGGTCGGCGATGCGGCCGGCCATGGCCGCGTACTCGGACTTGGCCGGCTCGATGGCCAGCCACGGGATGCGCGCCTCGCTGAGCTGCTCCAGCAGGTGCCGGACGGTCTGGGACTTGCCCGAGCCGGTCGCGCCGGTGACGAACGCGTGCCTGTTGAGCGTGGCCAGGGGCACCCGGAAGCTGCCCACGCCTCTGTCCTGGCCGTCGAGGATCTCGCCCAGCTCCAGCTCGCCGCCGTCGGCCTCGGACGTCACGTCGAAGAAGCCGGAGTCGAGCACGCGTACGCCGGGCACCTCGCGCCTGGGCAGCCCGGCCAGCGCGGCCAGCGCACCGGCGGTGGCCGCGAAGGGCGCGGCGGCGCCGTCGGCCGGGTCCTGCATGGTGATGGCCAGGGCCTCCGACAGCGCGTAGACCGCGCCGTGCGCGCTGCGCAGCCGGTACGGGTGGTGGCTCATCTCGACCGACCCCACGAGCACGGGCGCGATCTGCCGCAGCTCCTCGGCGGTGGCCCCGCCGGCCAGCACGCGCACGTTCCACAGGCCGGCCTCGCGGAAGGCGTCGAGCTCCTGCATGCGGCGCTCGGCCCGTTCGGCGTCGAACCGGGAACGCTCGGAGGCGTCGCCGTACTGCCGCAGGACGTTGAGCTGGGTGCGCAGGTGCGCCACCTCGGCGTCGAGCAGGTCGGTCGGCTCGGCCACCACCAGCCAGGCGAACGGCCGCGACATGAGCGTGACCAGCGTCGACTCGAACAACGTGGGCCGCTTCAGCTCGTCGGGGTCGGACCCGGCGAACTCGCGCCCCCGCCCGCCCAGCGGCGGCGCCTGGCGGCCGGGGCACGGCGTCCAGACCAGGTCGGCGAGGTCGGCCAGGTACTCCTCGTCCAGCTCGACGCCCCGCGCGCCGCCCGGGAACAGCAGCGGCTGGGGCCCGGTCGGCAGGCCGGGCACGTCGGTCGCCCTGCGCGGCTGGCGCGGCGGCGAGAGCGGGCCGGCATTGGTGATCAGTTCGAGCGGCGCCCCGGAACCCCGCGACAGCCACCCGATGACGAACGGCCGGTCACGCTGCGCCGCCGACAACACGGCGGGCAGCACGGTGACGAAATCCCATTCCGCCGACGAGCTTCGCGAGGGTGCGGCGATCGACTGGATCCGATACCAGGGCCCGCTCAGCGAGACACTCGGCTGCATCTTCAATTCCCCCACAGTCGGTTCTCAGTAAAATCCCGCTGATCGTCAGCTCCTCACCACGCCCTTGACCAGGTCATTGCCTGCCCTTGCGCCAGTCAAGGCGTGGCGGTGGTGGCCCGAGGTTGGGTGGCGGCTCCTCGCCCTCGTCCTTCGCCTCCAGGGCCAGCACGGCCTCGCGCACCTCCTCCAGGTCGCCGAGCGTGGTCTTGGGGAAGGTGAGGATGGCCGGGTTGGCGTCGGCCAGCCGCACCCGCCTGCCCTCGGCGGTCGCGTCGGTGACGATCACGGACGTCGTGGGGAGCTGCTGGAGCTGGTGCGGCTCGACCAGGAACTCGCGCGACCGGTGGAGCACGCGCTCGGTCTCGGAGATCTTGTCGGCCGTCCGGCCCCACTCGGTGGACTCGGTGATGTCCTCGACCAGGTCGGCGTGGCCGTCGCCGCGGTCGTGGCGGGCGTCGTCCACCTGGGAGATGGTGGAGGTGTAGCCGCCGTCGAGGCCCGGCAGGGCGTCGCTGATCGTCTCGGTGAGCTGGGCCAGCTCCAGCCGGTGCTCGGTGCCGACGTGCTCGCTGGCGACCCGGGCGTCCTCGGCGTTGCCGAGGCGCATGAACGCCACGGCCGCGTGGCCGCGCCCCAGCCGCTCCTTCACGGTGGGGGTCAGGCTCCGGTACGTCAGCACCAGCCCGGTACGCGAGGTCTCGCACGCGTCCATGAGCCGGTCGAGCACGTCGCCGCGGAGCTTGTCGGCGCCCGCCACGATGATCGTGTGGTACCAGGGCCGGTCGGAGGCGGGCGACTGGCGCAGGATGTGGGTGAGCGCGGTGGCCACGTACGTGCCGAGCACCCGGTTGCCGAACACGCCGGCCTGCCGGTCCATGCTCACCACGCGCAGCCGGGCGGGCGGCAGCCGCACCGCCTGGGTGCCGAGCGTCTCCAGCTTGCGCAGCTGCGACTCAAGTGCCCAGGCGCGCTCGATCACCACCCGGTCGCTCACGCCGCGGCCGAACAGCGTGCCGATGCGTTCGAGCTGGGTCGCGGTGATCAGGCCGAAGCGCAGGTCGTCCCGCGGGTCGCCGACCTGCGCCAGGGCCCGCAGGGCGGCGGTGACCTGGCTGATGGTGGCGTTCTCGCCGAGCACTTCGAGCACCCGTTCCAGGATGGCGTTGTCGAAGCTGAGGTCGCGGGTGGTGCGGTGCTCCTCGCTCACGCTCACCACGTGGGCCAGCACGTCGGCGAACGCCTCCGGCTTGAGCGTGGCCCCGAGGTCGAGCTTCGGCAGGTCGACCGGCAGCACCCAGACCAGCGGGTCGTCGCCGCCCTTGCGGGCCAGCTCGATCAGGTCTTTGGCGATCGCGCCCTCCGACAGGTCGAGCACGGTCAGGTGGCCGCCGCTGTAGAGCCGGGTGGCGCCGAGCAGCGTGATCAGCGCGGACCAGCCGGGCAGCGTGCCGCCGGCCACGTCGATGCGGTCGATCTCGTCGGGGACGGCGACGGCGTACCAGGTGAGCTGGCGTTCGTGGCGCTCCTTCGACTCCTGCCAGTCGCGGTAGCGCCGGGCGTGCTCCTCCTGGGCGCGGAACAGCTCCTTGTCACGTTCCTGACGTTGCCGGTCGTCCCTGGCCTGCTGTTCGAGCACTCGGTAGCGGACCGCCCGGTCGCCCTGGAGCAGGGCGTAGGTGCAGATGCCCGCCACGCCGCCGGCCGCGACCAGCCCGAGGAGCGCGAACGACCATCCCAGGTAGCCGCTGACCGCGGCCACGAGGATCAGCGCGGACATGGTCAGGCTGATGGCCCGGATGACGCGTACGGGCCGGTTGAGCATGTCCTCCTGGAGCCGCTCGCGGCGCAGCGCCTCGGCCGCCGCCCGGCCGGACGACTCCGCGTCCGGCGCCGGTTCCTTCTCGGGCGAGGGACGCTTGGGCGGCGGCCCCGGGTCGGGATGCAGCAGGATGTACTGCCACCCCAGGTAGATGCGGTCCGCCTGGAGCTGGGCATGCTCGGGATGCACGTCCGCCACGTGACCCTCCGGCCGCGATATGTCGTTAGTTGCAGGGGCCAGCCCTTTTCCGCTCCGTGACAGCGTATGAGCTTCCACCCCCGTAGCGGCAGGGTTCGCGGCAATTCCCCCCGCCAGAAGGGACCATTGCGGCAGATGGGGCAACCGTGACCTATTACCATCCATACCCATGACGGAACCCTCCGGCGACAGCAGGCCGAGACGCCCGGTGGCGGTGCCCATCCTGGCTCTCGTGGCGGTCACGGCCGTCGGCATCACGGCCTTGCTGGGCGGGCTGAACGAGGCCCCCGACAAGGGCCCCGACCTGCTCGGCCAGGGCGCGACGCTCGACCAGGGCCGTTACTCCACGCGCTTCGTCGAGTCGCGGGTCAAGGTCGAGCAGGCCAAGACGCAGTTCGACGAGGACAAGCGGTTCGTGGAGCTGGTCTTCGAGGTCACCAACAAGGGGGACGAGACCTCCAGTGTCGGCCTGCCCCCCGACCCCGCGCAGCCGGACAAGGCGTGGCTCGGCTCGTCCTTCGCCGACTCGCTGGTCGCCATCAGCCCCAAGTTCTCCAAGGAGTCGGGGCCCTTCGTCTACGCCCTGGACAAGGGCGACGAGACCCGGCAGCTCCACCCCGGCGTGACCAGCCAGGTCCTCGTCCGGTACCGGCTCGGCGCGACCGAACGGCCGCCGGACAAGATCACGTTCGACGTGGCCACCTTCGAGTACGTCCCCGGCTTCCAGGACGAGCGGCTGCAGTGGCAGATGGTCGCCAAGGAGAAGGACGACAAGTTCTACCCCGAGGTGAAGGCCCGCGTGACGCTGCCGGTCAAGGCGGGTGAGGGGGCATGACCGCCACCCAGCCGCGTTCCTCCGCCGTCCCCGAGCGCCCCGAGCGGCCCGGCCGCCGCGCCGGACGCGGGCCGGGCGGCGGCTCCAAAGTGCTCAACGCCTGCGCCGGGCTGCTGCTGGCGGCCGCCGCCGTCGGGCTGCAGACGTTCCACCTGACCGCCAACGAGGCGAGCGCCAGGGTGACCTACACGGGCGCCAAGGGCCAGGACGTGGACGCCAGGCGGTTCACCGTCCGGCTCGACTCGTTCCTGGCCGCCAAGACGATCCAGAACAGCGACGAGACCATCACGACGGACAACCTGTTCCTCGTCGTCAACGCCTCGGCCAGGTCGAGCCTCAAGCCGTACCACCTGGGGCAGCCGCAGCTGCTGACCGCGGACGGCAAGAAGTTCCAGGCCACCGACCGCGTGGCGAGCACTCTGACGCTGGCGAACACCTGGGTCCAGCCCGACATCTGGGTCAGCGGGCGGTTCTTCTTCGAGGTTCCTTCATCGGCGCTGCCGGGGGCACGGGTGGTCTTCGGGCTGCCGGCCGAGATGCTGGTGGAGCCGTTCCAGCCGGAGGTCGAGATCGATCTCGGGCTCGACGAGGAGGCCGCGCGCAAGCTCGCGGCCTCGCCGCAGGCCGTCTACTCCACCGTCAAGAAGTGATCGCACTGTGAGCACGAACGAGCGCGACTGGTTCGCCCCCAGGAACGACCACCACTCCGAGGACTCCACCCCGGCCCCCTCGGCCTTCCCGCCTCCCCCGGCGCCCGTGACCCCGCCGGGGGCTCCGGCCTTCCCTCCACCCGAGACGGAGCAGCCGCCCCCGGCGGGGCCGATGCCGCCTGCGCCGCAGACGCCGCTGCCCGCCCGGCCCAGACGCCGGCGTACGGGCTCGCCGCGCGACCGCGCCACCCCGCCGCCGACCCGTCCCACGCCGCCTCCCGGCTACGGCCCCGCCCCCTCGGGCCCCGTTCCCTCCGGCCACGCGGCTCCCCCGGCCGGCCCCGCGGGGGCGCCTCCCGGTCACGACGCGCGGCCTCCCGGCCGTGGCGGCGCGCAGCAGCCCGGCCCTGGGCTGCCCGGCGGGCCCGGGCGGGGGCGGTTCGTGCATCCGGACCAGCAGGTGTGGCCGCCGGCCCCCCGCGAGTCCTCAGGAGGCAGCACCCAGCCTCTGCCCGCCATCCGGCCCGGCATGGCCATGCCGTCCCCCCAGCGCCCCCCGGCCGCGGCCGCCGTACCGCCCGTGGAGCAGCCGCCGGCGGCCCCGCAGGACGCCCGGCCGCCCAGGCGCGGCCGGCTGATCCTGGTCGCCGTGGGCGCCGCCGTGGCCTCCGTCCTCGCCATGGGCCTCAACACCTACGACGGCTACCGCTTCTACGACACGACCATCACCGACGGCATCAAGATCAACGAGGTCGCCGTCGCTCCCGGCCAGTCGGGGAAGGTCCACGACATCGAGTGGCGGGCCGCCCTGAAGGCCGTCCAGGCCCCCGAGGGCAGCAAGCACGGCCCCGAGGTCACCTGGCTGAAGGTGGACATCACCCAGAAGCTCCTCGACGAGTCCAGCGCCACCATGACCGCCCCGCCGGACAGGGCCAAGCTGGAGGACCGCGCCGGCCGGACCTGGACGGTGGAGTTCACCCCGGGCGACCGTCCGACGGACCGGCTGGAGCTGGGCAAGGAGTACAAGTTCGAGGGCATGGCGATCGTCCCGGCGCCGGTCGCGGACGAGGTCGAGCTCTCCTTCAGGGTCAGCGACTACCGCTCCGACACCCCGACGGCGGACTACTTCAAACGGGAGAAGGCCGGCAAGCCGGAGGCGGACGTGCTGCGGTTCACACGTCGCTGAGCGGCTCGCCCTTGAGCCGGGCCCGCGTGGCGGCCAGGTCGTACGTGGCCGCCAGCAGCGCCATGGTGAGCACGGTCACGACCAGCCCGCGCACGAACGTCACGGGCCCCTGCTTGTACGCCCACACCCACTCGGCCTGCGAGCCGACGAGCGTCACCACGGCGCGCTCGGCGTACTCGGCGCCCACGGTGAGGGCGACGTAGCTCAGGCACATCATGCCGAACAGCGGCGCGCCGCCCTTGGCGATCATCCGCAGCGAGTTGGCCAGCGGCAGCCAGCGGTCCCGGAAGCCGCCGGTCAGCTGGTCGAACGACCTCTTGGTGAGGTCGTGGCTGTCCTCCAGCCGGTCCACGCCCCGTTCGAACCGGGTGCCCTTGACCAGGCTGCGGGTCTCGTCGGAGTAGGCGCCGAACACCAGCATCGCCACGGTCAGCCAGGCCAGCGGGACGGCGACGCCGCCGATGAAGAACGGCCAGAAGTCGCTCACCGCGTCCGTGACCGTCTTCCACAGCGGCACGCTCTTCTCCGCCTGCTCCAGCAGGTCGTTGGTGCCGGCGACCACGCTGCGGTGCTCCACCCAGTCCGAGCGCAGCCCGGCGATGGCGACGGTGGCGTTCAGGCCGTAGAAGACGAAGGCGAACTCGGAGAAGGCGGCGCCGAAGCCGTACAGCTTGCCCTTGCCCTGCTCCACGAGCTTGGCGAACAGCCACTTCAGGCCGAACAGCACGACCATCGCGCCCAGCGAGACCCGCCAGTCGAGGTCGGTGAGGCCCTTGCCGACGTGGGTCTCCTCGCCGAACCAGGCCGCCCCGCCGCCGAGGTGATCCGCCGGTTCCTGCTGCCCTCCCTGCCGGCGACCCTGGACGCGTACGGCGTCGGCCGCGCGCTCGAA